>JAKADW010000049.1 GCA_021820165.1 Bacillota bacterium | reverse complement strand
GCATTCCGGCTCACAGGCACCACAGGCGATGCAATCATCAATAATCGTCAGCGCCACTCACGTCATCCCTCCCTTCCTTATCAACAAGGCGGCGGATCACCGGGGTAGGAAATCCCTCCCGGGCCAATCGGCGCATGAGCCGCGCCCGATCCCGCGGGTTATCTCTATCGTACCGCTGTCCCAGCCGTTCGGCAATTGTTTGCCAGTCAGCGGTCTCTTGAAGGGAGGCCATGGCGTCGGAAATGACGTCTCGCTCCAATGCGCGCGCCATGAGCCGCTGCCTCACCCGCAGCGGTCCCTCATGATGCGCGAGCGCTCGCCGCACGACCTCTTCAGCTAGGCGGCGGTCGTTGAGAAACCCTAGAGCCCTTAGCTCTTCGATAAGATTCTGAATGGACTCGGTATCGAAGCCATGGCCTGCTAGCTTTAAGGACAGTTCACGCACACTCAAACTCCGCTGGGAAAGCCAGCGGAGCGCTTGAGACTTCGCCTCATTCGGCATCGAGTGTGGATTCAGCAGCTGCTTCTGGCTCCGGTTTTCCTTGGACGGTCAAGCGAATGCGGCGGTCCAACTCTTCGGCAATTTCAGGATTGGCCTTCAGGTAGTCGCGGGTATTTTCGCGGCCTTGTCCGAGTCGAATATCTCCATAGGCATACCAGGCTCCACTTTTTTGGACCATGCCTAGGTCCACGGCTAAGTCTAAAATGCTACCCTCACGCGAGATGCCTTCCCCGTAGAGGATGTCAAATTCGGCCTGTTTGAATGGTGGTGCTACTTTATTTTTGACCACTTTGACCCGTGTGCGATTACCCACCACTTCGTTGCCCTGTTTCAAGGAATCGATCCGCCGCACTTCCAGGCGAATCGAGGAATAGAACTTTAACGCGCGACCGCCCGGGGTTGTCTCCGGGTTGCCAAACATGACGCCGACTTTTTCCCGGAGTTGGTTGATGAAGACAGCGACGGTGCGCGACTTGGAAATGGCTCCGGTCAATTTCCGTAAGGCCTGGGACATAAGACGCGCTTGCAACCCGACGTGCGCGTCGCCCATTTCCCCTTCGATTTCAGCTCGCGGCACCAACGCTGCGACGGAGTCGACGACGATAATGTCAACGGCTCCCGACCGCACCAGGGCCTCCGCGATTTCCAACGCCTGTTCCCCGGTATCTGGCTGGGAAATCAAGAGGTCGTCCAAATTCACCCCCAACTTGGAAGCATAGGACGGATCCAAGGCGTGTTCAACATCAATGAAGGCCGCCACGCCTCCCGCCTTTTGCGCCTCAGCAATGGCATGCAGGGCTACCGTGGTCTTACCCGAGGACTCTTGTCCGTAGATTTCTACAACCCGGCCGCGAGGCAAGCCCCCCACGCCCATGGCGAGGTCCAAGGTTAAACACCCAGTCGACACCACCTCAATCGCTGCGCGCGTTGACTCTTGCCCCAGGCGCATAATGGAGCCCTTGCCGAATTGCTTTTCAATCTGCGCTAGAGCGAGGTCCAGCGCCTTGTCCCGATCCATCGCCATTCATGTATCCTCCCCCATCTAACCTCAAGCCAGAAATTCGCCTCTGGGGTCCATTCTCCTGCTAACGCGGGCGCGCTGGCTCCAAATTCACACTCTTACCGCGGATCACGATTGACCCGACATTTTGCAGGACCTTGTTCACGGCGTCCTTGGGCATTTCGACAAAGGTAAAGCGATCATAAATGTCGATAAGTCCAATGACACTCCCTTGAATCCCGGCACCCTCAGCCAACCCTCGCACAATATCGGCCGGCGTCACCCGATCCATTCGCCCCAGGTTCAAGAACATCCGCACCATTCCCGGCTCAGCGCCGGTTTCCCCAAACTCCTGATCCGGGCCAGCATCTCGTCCTTTGTCCACCATCAGGCGCACGGCAGCGGCGGCGATATCCACGGAATCGTATTCTTCCGCCAACTGCATGACCAACTCTTGGTAGGCCGGCAACACGCCGCGTTGGATCTCGTCGGCCAGCCGATGTTTCAAGGCTTCCCGTTGCTTTTCAGCCACGTCGGCCATGGTCGGTAAGGGGCGGCGTTGAAGCCGCATGTGAAGCACGCGTTCCATCTGCCGAAGCTGGCGGAATTCCTTGGGATGGATAAGCGAGATGGCCGTGCCCGACCGCCCAGCCCGTCCGGTGCGGCCAATGCGGTGAACATAACTCTCGGTATCTTGGGGCAAATCATAATTGATCACGTGGCTGACGTGCTCAATGTCAAGACCGCGAGCCGCCACATCGGTGGCTACCAAAATTTCGCTGCCACCGTCCTTGAATCGCTTCATTACCCGGTTTCTTTGCACCTGGTTTAAGTCCCCGTGAATGGCCTCAGCCGTATAGCCACGGGCTTGGAGACCCTCCGTGAGTTCATCCACGCGTTTTTTGGTCCGGCAGAAAATAATGGTCCGCTCGGCCCCTTCCATGTCCAGAATACGAGTGAGCGCGTCTAACTTTTCATACTCTCTGACCTCATAGAACACCTGGTCGATGAGGGGGACCGTAAGCCGTTCTGGACTAATGTTGACGTGAACAGGGTCTTTGAGATACCGGCGCGAGAGCTTCGCAATGGGGTCGGGAACGGTCGCCGAAAAGAGCAAAGTCTGCCGCTCTTCGGGCACATTCTGCAGGATAAACTCCACGTCTTCAATGAAGCCCATGTCCAGCATCTCATCGGCCTCATCCAGCACCATCATCTTGACGTGATCGAGCTTTAAGGTGCCGCGACGGATATGGTCCATCACGCGCCCAGGTGTCCCGATCACGACTTGGGCGCCATGCTCCAAGGCCCGAATCTGCCGATCATATGATTGACCGCCATAAATCGGCACGACTTTGACGCCCGCAAACTTGCCAATCTTGGTGATTTCTTCAGAGACCTGGATCGCGAGCTCACGGGTGGGCGCCAGCACCAGCGCCTGTACCCGCTTGGAACGGTGGTCCAGACGTTCAACAATCGGCACACCGAAGGCCGCGGTTTTGCCGGTACCGGTCTGAGCCTGACCGATGAGGTCACGGCCCTCCAAAATGAGTGGGATGGTGCGTTTTTGAATGGGAGAGGGCTCCTCAAATCCCATACTTTGAACCGCCTTTAATACAGACGGTGATAGGCCCATGGTCTCAAAAGTGGTAATGGTTTCGTTTTCAGTCATAGGTAACTCCTCAAAAGGTATTTTGTGCAAGTCCTGAAATCTCCGGGTCTTCCCGGTTTTGCAATAGCGTGGGCAACTTCAAAAGTTCCCATACGGCCGAAAGTGCCGTTTGCACCGCCACCCGCCGAACGGCTTGGCGATCCAAAGGGGTGTGGCGACGACGGACCACGATCCCCGATGTTGACGCGGCCGCCACATAGAAGGTGCCGACGGGGTTTTCCGCGTTTCCTCCATCGGGACCGGCATAGCCGGTCGAACTCACCCCGATATCCACCTCGAACGCGTCGCGAATGCTGACCGCCATAGCCCGAGCACAGGCTTCACTAACGGCGCCCTGTTCCGTTAAAATCGCCTCCGCTACGCCGAACTTCGTCTTGATCGCATCCGTGTAGGCGACGACCCCACCTTTAAGGGCCCGTGAAGCCCCCGGTATCTGGACCAATGTGGCCATGATCTCGCCCCCGGTTAGCGATTCCATGGCCCCGAGCGTCATGTTTCGCCGAGCCAACCATTCCAGCAAAAAGGATTCCCTGGACCACGATCCCAGTTCATAGATGGGGGCCGGAATGCTAGCTAAGACGGCGGCCCGGCTTCGTTGACGTAATACGCGGCCCATGGGGCTGTCATCCGTGTCTATGCGCACATCGACTCGTCCCGGTTGGGCATAGATACCGGATTTCGGGTGTTGCCCACTTAACAGAGGACCGAGATGCGACGCAACCACGGATTCGCCTAAATCGAAAACCGAAAAGGTATCCCGGTGAATCTGGCCGGTGCTCTGATCCTGAAGCCACGGCCGCATAGCGCTCTCCGCAATTCCTTGGAGTTCTCGCGGCGGCCCGGGCAAGAGGACCACCCACCGGTCGCGAAACGCCACCAACTGGCCGGGGGCCTGACCGCGTGGGTTGATCCAAATATCCGATCCTGCGAGGACGCGCGCTTGTCGTCGGGCCGACGCTTCCCAGCCGGTGGTGCGACTATGCCGAGACCGAATGCGGTCTAAGAGTGCCTCATCAACCTGGACCGGGACACCCAAGGCAGCACCCACCGCATCCACGGTGCGGTCGTCAGCAGTCGGTCCAAGACCGCCCATCACGACCACCAAGTCGACCTGGCTAAGGCCCGTCAGCACGGCCGAGGAAATCGCCGCTTGACTGTCCGGCACGATACACTGGAAAATCGGGCGAATCCCAAAGGTCATCAAAAACTGAGCCATCCAGGCGCCGTTAGTATTGACCGTCTCGCCCGCCAAGACTTCATCGCCGACAGCAATTAAATGCGCACTTCGAATCATCTCGTCTACCTTTCCGGATGCGATAACAAGTTATGTTAACCGAAAAACTGGAAATCTGCAAGCGGAGGTGAGGTTCTGCCCTAGGACAATTGTGTACCAAATCCCCCCGCCGGGACCCCTTACCCATCATCCACATACGGTGGAAGAAGTGAAAGGAGGTCGATTCAAATCACCCCAGTGATTGAGATCCGCACGCTTAACGAGCCAGACCAATTTGCTCTAATCCCCGCCTTGGAGCGAGCAATCTGGGGGAACACCGACACGGTCCCAACATCTTTGATCCGGGTGATGACGACCCTTGGCGGTGAGCTTTCGGTCGCTGGGCTCGGAGAGGCCCCGGACCAGTGGGTCGGGTTCACCATGTCGATCGGAGCCTTCGACCACGACGGCCCCTATTTGTATTCCCACCAAGCCGGCGTGTTACCTGCATGGCAAAATCGCGGCATCGGCCGACTCTTAAAGTATCACCAAAACCGCTGGGCGGAGAAAGCGGGGTATGGTCGCATTCGCTGGACGTTCGACCCATTGCGGGCACTAAACGCCCACTTCAATGTCGGCATTTTAGGAGTGGACGTCATCGCGTATTACCCGGACCACTATGGGGCTTTGGAGAGTGGACTAAATCGGGGGTTGGCCACGGACCGTCTGTTGGTGGAGTGGCGCGTGCCCGCTCCCCGGCCGCGTCCTCGTCCCGCCCGGCATTGCTTTAAAATTTATATCCCAGATGATATCGGGCGCTTAAAGGAGACGGAGCCGGATCAAGCCCGGCGCTGGCAACTGGCCGTGCGCGGACAATTCCAAGACGGCTTGAGAGCCGGCTACCGCGTAGTGGGCTTCACCCTCCATCCGGCCCCGGCCTACCTCCTGTCCAATTAAAAGAAGCCGCTCTCGGTATCACCCGAGAGCCGCCTTCTTGGTCTTACGCCACCAACTCACGTACCCGCTCACCCGGTAGCGTTTCTTGCGCCATCAATAGGTCGGCCAGCGCTTTCAATGCCTCTTGGTGGTCCAAAATCAGATGCTCGACTTCTTCTTCTGAGTCCCCAATGATTTCTTGCACCGTCTGGTAAAGAGATTCTGGCGACAATGCTTCCTCATGCACCACCCCGAGCGAGGAGAGACCAGAGGTGACCATACGACGGGCGATATCCCAAGCCTTTTCAAAATCGTTGGCCGCTCCCGTGCTTTGTTCGCCTAACAAGAGGCGCTCGGCTGCTGAACCGGCCAAGCATACGGCGATGTCCTTCTTGAGTTCCGATACGGTTTGTAGTAGCCGGTCGTCGACTGGTGCTTGCCGCACAAAACCCAAGGCCATGCCGCGCGGGGCAATGGTAATTGAAGCCACCGAACCTGGGTTCACCAGTTCACCCACAATGGCGTGGCCACCTTCATGAATAGCGACGCGATACAGTTCCTGGGATTCTAAATGACGGTCGAGTTTTTCACCCAACAGCACCTTATCGATGGCCGACTTGAAATGCCGGTGCTCGACGGTTTCTGAGTTGTCCCTGAGGGCCAGAATGGCCGCCTCATTGCACACACTCTCCAGATGGGCTCCAGAAAACCCGAAGGTTTCTAAGGCGATCTGCCCCAAATTGACATCCGTGTGCACAGGCTTGTTGCGGGTATGCAACATCAAAATCGCTTCCCGCCCGGGACGATCCGGCAAGTCCACCCGGACGGTTCGGTCAAAACGGCCGGGACGCAACAGCGCCGGATCGATGAGGTCGGCACGGTTAGTGGCGGCCATCACCAGCACCCGCACATCCTCATGGGTGCTCATGCCGTCCATCTCCACCAATAGCTGATTGAGGGTCTGGTCGTATTCGAGATGACTCTGGTGTTGACCACGCCGGCCTGCCATCACCTCAATTTCGTCGATAAAGATAATCGCTGAGGTGAGATTCTCCTTGCGGGCGGTTTGCCGCGCATCCCGGAATAGCTGGCGGACGCGCTGGGCACCGACCCCGGCGTACATCTCGACAAACTCAGAACCGGAGGCAGCCATAAAGATTGAGTCCGTGTAATTAGCCGCCGCTTTTGCCAGAAGGGTTTTTCCCGTTCCAGGCGGTCCGGTTAACAAAATGCCTTTCAGTGGACGGATTCCCAAGCGTTCCATGTCATCCGGCCGGAGCACAAACTCCAGCGCCTCCATCAACTCATTTTTCGCGGTGCTTTGACCGCCGATGTCCTGAAATGACACGACCGAACGGGTGGCGACATCTACTTTCCGATTTTGTCCTAGGTTCAAACGGTGTCCGAGACCGGTCGCCAAGAGTATCGTGGCCAATGCAGCCAAGAGCACCACAGGCCAGACGTTAATCCCGTTCACGGCCAAAAACACAACGACAGCGGCGCCAACCCCGGCAGCAATTTCCTTAAGACGCATGGCTTGCACCTCCTATCTGCACCGGGACAACTTGATACAATACCCGCCCCCCTTGACGGAAGGTCAGATAGAGATGGTGGTTCCCAAGTTCCACGTGCGCGAACGTCCCATGGTGAGCGGCCAACTTTTGAATGTTGGACTGCATGGCGACATATTGTCCGGTCGCCTCACCCTGGGCGACCATAAAGGCCGCACTTTGCGCCACCTGGTTTAATGCCGCACTCGAATGATTCTCGATATTGATCGCTGCCGGAGCATGCCCCAGTTTTTCGTCGGCCGCTCGGTATACGGCACGGTAGACGTTCATGAGGTCGGCTCTAGGCTCCATTTGGACGGTCACCGTCCCCTGCTTGAGGTGGGCGTTCCGCACTCCAGCAATGGTCCCTAAACTTGCGACCAAAGGAGACTGGACCACCGTCCTTTGGTATAGCCGTTGCCCGCCAAAGAGGACGCCCAGCGTACAAATCATAACAATGATAGCGGTGAACACTTGTTTAACAGATACTTGCATAAGGCGCCTCCTCTTCGGTCACATCACTTACCAATCGTTCGGCAGTATAACATAAAGGACGCGGCTTTCGCCGCGTCAATGCTTGTCTCTAATGGGAATGATCGGAAGGGTCAGACTTCGATATTCGGCCAGTATCCGCGGAGATATTCATAACCCGTCCACGCCGTTAATAGACCGGACAAGATAACCAACGCCAAGGGAATGGGGCCGGTCAGCACACCGGCGGCGCCCACCGCAAACATTTGCGTTAGCGTCTTCCACTTGGCTACGCGACTGGCGGGCATAGTGGCCCCGGGTTTAAGAACCGAGCGCAAGGTAGTGACCGCGAGTTCACGCACCAACACGATGAAGAACCACCACACCGATAGGCGGTGATCCCACACTAAGACTCCGGCCGTCCCCAACACCAAAATTTTATCCGCCAACGGGTCGACGTAGCTGCCAAACTTGCCCGTTTCTTTTCGGTACCGGGCGACACGCCCATCCACGAAATCGGTCAAGCCCGCCACCACAAAAATCCCGAGACCCCACCAGTGCCAACTCATTGCGGAAAGGCTCCAGAGAATAGCCACCACCGGTGTGAGCACCACCCGGCTTAGGGTGAACCAATCCGCAACCTTAATCACACCGGCTCCGCCGTGAGATCATACTCCTTGATCCCCGTAATGCGAACAGGGACAACCGTCCCCATCGGGAACTGGCCGCGTACGTAGGTGACCCCGTCGATGGCCGGCGCATCCGTGGCCCCGCGGCCCACGCTGACGGTGGTGCCCGTCTCTTCAATAATGACTGGCATCACTTGACCGACATGACGTCCTCGCACACCGCTCACTAAACGACGTTGAAGAAGCATGGCCTCGCGGCGCCGCTGCTGTTTAACGGCATCGGGAACCGGATCGCCTAGCGGTTCAGCGCGGGTGCCTTCTTCCGGTGAATACGTAAATACGCCCACGTGGTCAAAACGCATCGATTCGATAAAGTCCAACAGCGTGGCGAAATGCTCGTCCGTTTCGCCCGGGAAGCCCACGATAAAGGTGGTGCGAAGGGTGACATCGGGAATGGCGTCACGCACCATGTTCAAGACGCGCTCTGTCTTCTCCCGGCGAAACGGGCGGCCCATGACTTTTAAGAGATCGGGATGGGCATGCTGAAGGGGCATGTCCAAGTATGGCGCCACAACCGGCAAATCGCGCATGGCCCGTACCAACTCAGGCGTCACCTGGGTGGGATAACTATACATGAGACGGACGAACAACAGGTCGGGGATTTCCTGCAAGGCATATAATAGTCTTGGAAGTTCCGGATGTCCGTAGAGATCGTGACCCCAAATGGTGGAATCTTGGGCGATGAGTACCAGCTCGCGCACGCCCTGGCTGACGAGGCGACGGGCCTCGGCGAGGATGTCGGCCAAAGGCCGGCTCCGATAGCCTCCTCGCATTTGCGGGATGGCACAAAACGCGCAACTGTGGTCGCAGCCTTCAGCAATTTTCAGGTAGGCGGTATAGTGCGGCGTGGTGAGCCGGCGCGGCCGCTCAATGCCGCTTACTGGCATTTCACCCCAAAAACTGGGGCGGGTCCCATGGAGTGCTCCGTCCACCGCCTCAACAATCCGGTGGAACTCCCCTGTTCCGACCATCGCATCCACTTCCGGGAGGTCATCCCATAAGTGTTGCTGATAACGTTGCGACAGGCACCCAGCCATGACCAAGGCCTTCAGATGGCCCGTTTGACGATATTGGTTCATCTCTAAAATTGTGTCAATGGACTCCTGTTTCGCGGCATCAATAAAGCCACAGGTGTTAACAATCAACACGTCGGCCCGGTCGGCTTCCGGGGTTAGTTGATATCCCGCTTCCTCTAAAAGTCCTAACATGACCTCGGAATCCACCCGATTCTTCGGGCATCCCAGGCTGACCATTCCCACCTTGGTGGCCACGCTCAAATCACCTCGCCCCCGATAATAGCCTACCCGTTGGGGATTGAAAAGCCCTCACCTCGGCGTCGCTGGCAAAACGCCCAGAAATTGCCTGGGGACAAGAGTTCTCCTGGTGACAACCTCAACGTAGAGTACATCAAATCTCTGAGGAGGGCTATTGTGCGATTCTTCACCGTTCCCCATCAATGGTTAAAGCGCGTGGTGACCGCGTCCGTGATGGTAGCGTTGGCGGTTATGGCGGTCATGGTGGTGTCGTACCCGGGACAGGATTTAGGAACTTCCGCGCCGCTGGCTCCTCAAGACCGCTATTCGCTACGCGACGTCGTGACCAATAAGAAGGCTCTGGCGCTCACCTTCGATATCTCCTGGGGTACCAAAATGCCGGAGAAGGTCTTTCACATTCTGGAAAAGGAGCATGTCCCGGCCACGTTTTTCGTGTCCGGGCCCTGGGCGAAACAAAATGCGGGCCTAGTTAAGGAGATGGCGCAACGGGGCTACGAGGTGGAATCTCATGGCTGGGCTCACGTCAACTATACGGGGCTTAGCAACAGGGGAGTTCAACAAAATATCTTAAAGGCGAACCAGGTTATTCAGGAGATTACGGGAAAGGCGCCCACCTTTGTGCGGCCCCCGAATGGCGATTTCAGCCCTCGCACCATTGCCGCCGCCAAAGAGGTCGGCTACACCACGGTGACTTGGGGCACCGATTCCCTCGACTGGATGAACCCAGGCGTCGGCACCATTATTCGCCGGGTGGTGACCCGCGCCCACCCTGGCGACATTGTGCTCTTGCATGCCTCGGACACCTGCAAACAAACCGATATCGCACTGCCGACAATCATCCAGG
>JAKADW010000048.1 GCA_021820165.1 Bacillota bacterium | reverse complement strand
TTTATTAATGCGGCACAGTTCTATGGCGTCAATATCTTAATTCTCGGTGGAGACATCACCGGTAAAGTGGTAGTGCCCGTGATTGAAGAATCCGGCGGCTATCGGGCCACTGTGCACCATCAAATGCAGAAGGTTTCTCGGTCAGAGTTGCCACAGCTTTTCAAAGAAATTCGGAGCAACGGATTTTACTATTATCTCACGACACCGGATGAAGTGGACTTCTTGAGCGGACATCCCGAGGCCCAAGAAGAGATGTTTCATCGCGTGATCAAAGACAGCTTAAAAGAATGGTTTGAGTTAGCAGAGGAACGGCTGCGCGGAACAGATGTCAAAGTCTACGTGTCTCCCGGGAATGACGATGATGATGCCGTGTTGGCCGCCTTAAACGAGGGTCCGTTTGTTATTAACCCCGATGAAACGGTACGAGAAATTGCGGATGGGATCACCATGATGTCTTTTGGATGGAGCAATCGTACGCCGTGGGATTCACCCCGTGAACTGGATGAAGAAGAAATCGCGCGGCGGCTGGAACGTATGGCGCGGGAGGTCAACGACTTCGATTCGACCATCGTTAATATTCATGTTCCTCCCTACAACACGTCGTTGGATAAGGCGCCGCGTCTGACCGACGATTTAAAGCCTATCGTGCAGGCTGGCGAGGTGCAAATGGCCAGCGTGGGTAGTGTAGCTGTCCGAGAGTTTATCTTGAGGCACCAGCCCCTATTGGGTCTTCACGGGCATATTCACGAATCCGCCGCGATTACGAAGCTGGGAAAATCCACGTGTATCAACCCTGGTTCGGAATACTCGGACGGCACCCTTAAAGGCGCCTTAGTGACGATAGACATTCGTAAGGGAACCTTGATGCGACAATTGATTGCGGGATAGGACGGATACGAATGCATTGGGTATTAGGGATTGACATTGGGACGACGGCCACGAAAGCATTGTTGCTGGATGTGGACAGTGGAGCGTATCATACGAGCACGAGTCAGGAGTATCCGCTCTATAGCGATTTTCCGGGATGGGCAGAGGCAGATCCGCGGGATTGGGTTCGAGGGATGAATGAGGCGCTGAGTCAATTACGAAAAGAGCGGCCGGAGGCCTTTGGCGCGGTAAAGGCCCTTGCTGTTTGTGGGATGGTTCCCGCCGTCGTCTTGCTCGACCGACATTACCATGTGTTGCGTCGCTCTATACAACAGAATGACGCGCGAACGTCGAAGGAACTTGATGCCATTAAAGGGGGCATTAAGGGAATGGACCTTTTCGGGTTGACGGGTAGTGTCTTAAATCAACAACACGTCATCCCGAAGTTGTTATGGATTCGTCGTCACGAACCAGCCGTTTGGAGAGAAACGGCTCATGTTATTGGAAGCTATGACTATATCCGCGGACTTCTTACAGACCACTATACGGTTGAAGCGAACTGGGCGGTGGAGAGTGGATGTTTTGATGTCCGATCCAATCAATGGCTCACCGCATATCTAGATACATTTCAAATACCTCTTGCGTGGTTGGGTGAGGTCAATGATCCTCTAGCACTAGGTGGCCCCTTGCTGAAGCGGGTAGCTTTGGAGTGGGGTCTTAAACCCGGAATTCCGGTCATCGTTGGGAGCGCCGACCATGTCGCGTCGGCCTTGGCGGCGGGCGTGGAAGAGGACGGAGATCTCCTGATTAAGTTTGGCGGAGCCGGAGACATTCTCTATTGTACGTCGCAACCGACGTTTCATCCGCAATTGTATTTTGACCGACATGATTTGCCGGGAAAGTATTTGCTCAATGGGTGTATGGCGTCGAGTGGTTCTCTTGTCCGCTGGATGCTCGAGCGTTTAAAAGCCAGCGAAACGATGTTGCCAGCCTTGGATCGTCAAGCCGCAAATATTCCCTCTGGAAGCGACGGCGTGCTCGTTTTGCCCTACTTTTTAGGAGAAAAGACCCCGCTGTTTAATCCGGCTGCGCGCGGTGCGATTTTTGGTCTAATGCTACACCATACCGATGCCCATCTCTTTCGGGCCACCCTCGAAAGCGTGATTTATGGGTTCCGCCATCATTTTGAGGTGTTAGAGACAGCGGGATACCCAATAAACCGTGTCTTTGCCACCAACGGTGGAGCCAAATCGTCGCTATGGCGGCAAATTGCTGCAGATTGTCTGGGACGACCGGTGATGGCCTTCCCTGAACATCCAGGTAGTGCAATGGGGGCCGCGATTGTCGCGGCCATGGGAGCAAACCTTTTTCCGGATCGAGCGGTTTTAGATGTCATTACCGCAAACGGTGTACGGCATGACCCGATATCGGCGAATACGGTTATTTACGACAAGGGCTATTATCGCTATCGGGAGCTTTACGAGCGGACGAAGGATCTTATGTAAAGATGTCATCACAGAGGTGGAGAGGGAGTGTAATCATGGAAAGACTGGCAATAGTCACAGGAGGATCGCGTGGTATTGGAGAGGCGATTTCGCGTCGTCTTCACGCTGACGGGTATCGTGTATGGGTATTTGATCTGTCGGAACCCGAACATTTGATAAACGAGGAGATTGTTTCGGGATATGTGGAGGTAGACGTCACCCGCGCGAACAGTATAGCCGCCGCGGTTGACCACGTACTTCAGACGCAAGGGCCTATTGATGTGCTTTGCAATAATGCCGGGGTATCGACTATGCAACGTGTGGTGGATCTGACTGAGGAGGAGTGGGACTTCAATTTTAATGTAAACACAAAAGGGCTCTTTCTCATGACTAAAGCAGTCTTACCTGGCATGATTCGACGGCGGCAAGGGGTGATTGTGAATACGGCATCGATGGCGGGCATTAAGGGAGTACCGTTACTGGCACATTACGCGGCGTCAAAATGGGCGGTAATTGGATTTACCAAGAGCGTAGCGCTTGAAGTAGCGGAATATGGAATTCGGGTGAATGCGGTGTGTCCCGGATACGTGCGGACATCCATGCAAGAGCGTGAACTCAAATGGGAGGGGCAGTTGCGAGGAATGACAGCCCATGAGGTATTTGATGAATATGTGCGGCTTACGCCGATGGGACGCATTGAGGAGCCGGAAGACGTCGCGAGAGTGGTCGGATTTCTGGTTAGCTCTGACGCGGTATTCCTAACGGGAGAAGCATTGAATGTCACGGGTGGAGCAAGTCTGTAGGAATGAGGCTGCCCGTTAAGTAACCTGTAGTGCCCAAGATTCAGGTACCCCCAAGAAGGCCAGCTGTATGGACACAGATTGCCGGGAGCTTATGGTTCGCGAGGTCGGCGGCGACCATCCTCAGCTCTATGGTAGGTGGTGGCCTGTCGCAATCCATGGAAGCTTAAACTGTATCGCAGACCAAGAAAACAGATTCGGGGTAGGAGGGACCATACCTGGGTGCGTACGTTCGAGTAATCCCGGCAATGGGGTTGGAGGACCGTGCCCGTATAGGGGGACACTCGGCGGACAAATTTACAGAGATGCTAGTCGGATCCATCTCGGTGGTTAATCTTAGGGAGTGATCATCGTGCATTTCATGGTGGATACCACACCGCGGGCGACGATGCGATGGCCCGACTCGTCGCCTTACGCACAGCATGGGTCGATCTGCACGGTATCACAATTAATGTGGGTAATGTCAGATTCCACCCAACGCAATATGGCCCTCCACTGCCTTTGTCGGAATACAATTTTAATGTGGATCCCGAAGCGGTCGCGATGGTGTTCCCTGCCGGTTTTAACCTCTATGTGGTGAGCTGGGACCTAGCACTGGGTTCGATATTGCCGACGCTGTTGCTGCTCCCTCCCATCACCCATAGTTTGGCGACTCGTGAAGGAAAGGTGACATCCTGGCGCACCCCCTGCGCCAAATTAGTCAGAGGTGCTTGGGCCACTATGACCAAAGACCCGTTCCATCGATGCGCCGCCTCCAGAAGGAACTGCACCGCATGGGTGGTCTCCGGGCGCTAGCGGGCCCGGGGAAAATACGCGCTTCACCCATACCGTCCGTCCCATGGACGTATTCGGCATTAGCCCATTGGCGCAACAACGGAAGCGAAGCCCCGGGGTAAACGGGTACCTCATCCGCTCTCCCCGCGATCTCAACCGTCCTTAGAGCATTTTTCACTTCTTTGTCACATTCCTTCAGAAAAGCTTCCCACGATCTTAGCGTGGCACCGGAGACACGTTTTCGCGGCGGGGCGGTTCTCAGTCACGGTGATGTTCAGCGGAGGAATATCGAAGAGTTGATGCGGCCGGACCGCATCCATCGCCGCATTGGTCAACATCTTCCCGCACCGGTCGTGAACATTCACCGGATGGCGCACTACGGTCTTGGATATAGTCTCGGGATTCTTCACCATCTTCAGAGCCTCCCGGGATGGCCAGGATACCCTCTGGTTGGGCCCGGACGGGCGAGGCGGTGGGTTTCTTCAAGTCATCAGCCGATGGCGGTTGAGAAATGTTCTGGCTGTTCCGGTTGGTTGTGCGTTCAAGATCCGCGACCCGGGCCCGGAGCCCTCAGACTTGGGCTTCAAGCCGTTCGATCACATCAAATCACTGGGTTACTGGGTCGATCATTGCATCCGATTCCCCGGTGGTAGACCTGACGAATTTTATCGAGACTTAGGCTGTGAATGGTGCTCACCTCTAACTGGGGATCGTCCCGATCGAGTGGACGCAGGAATTTTTCTCCACACGCCGAAGTAATACAGACGCTAATTAGACAATTGCGAAAAACATAGGGGTAGGAGGTAACAAATTCATGGCAACACCGGAACTCGGCAGTGGAGGTCATAAAATTTCTCTACTACAGGCAATTGGATACTCCATTGCTCTTTTAGCACCGACGGCGTCCATGGCGCTGAACACATCGCTGGCTGCCAGCATGGCGGGACGCGCGGTCCCTTTGGTGATGTTGGGGTCTTTGATCGGGGTGATTCTCATGGCCCTCCCCTTTATCAAGTTTACACGGCGTTATGTCCACGCCGGGTCCATTTACAATTTTAATAGTCAGGTGTTGGGATCCGCAACGGGATTCGTGTCCGGGTGGGTACTGTTGCTGTCCTATCTGGGATTTGCACTAGGAGGTATTGGCTTAATAGGGGACTTTGGCCAGGCGCTCCTAGCTCAACTGGGACTTGAGGTGCCTTGGATGCCCATTGCATTGGTTGGAGCCGCGATAGTGTATCTCATGATTGTGCGGGACATTAAAATCTCGACCACGGTGGCGCTGATGCTGGAAGGATTATCGGTTCTCGCGATGGTTGTCTTGTCTTTTGTCATTGTGGGACGCGGCGGTGCGGCGCATCATCTCAGCATTTTGCCATTTATTCCCGCGCACGGGATGATTAAAGGAGTCGCCTTTGCCATGGTGTTTGGGTTTCTATCGTACTTTGGATTCGACGTCGCCGCGACTATTGGCGAAGAAACCCGCAATCCGCGCCGTAACATCCCAATTGCGATTTTAGCCAATCTCATTATTGCCGGGATCCTCTATGTGTTTGTCTCGTATGCGCAAACCGTGGGATTTGGTATCTCTGCGAACGGCATTAAGGCGTTTGCGGCGACCGGTGCTCCGCTAGGTATCCTGGCCGACCATTATATGGGCAATGGGATGGGCGTGGCCATTGATGTGGGAGCACTCTTCAGTGGGGTGGCCGCCACGATGGCGGCGATGCAGGCGTCATCCCGCTTATTATTCGCACTCGGTCGGGATAGAGTGTTGTGGCCCTCGTTAGGTGTCGTCAGTGAGAAATCAGGCGCTCCGGTACGGGCGATTACCGCGATTATGGTCTTTGGTTTGATCGTGATGCTGGTGCCGTCTATATGGGGAAATACGGCGGCCGCCATGTTTGGATATGTGGGGACCGTGGGAGTGTTGGGATTTCTGGTGTCCTATGGCCTTACGTCGGTCGCCGACATGGTGAATGAGACGCGCGTCGGTCAACAGAAGGGGTTCAAAGTCGCACTTGCATTGTTGGCATTGCTTATCATTTTGTACACACTTTATGCCAATGTATACCCGGTCCCGGCGATGCCTTACGCGATATTCCCTTATCTGACCGCGGCTTGGATCGCCATCGGGATCCTTCTTCTGATGCGCCGCCCGCATCTTACAGATGATATCACCAGGGCCTTGGAAGTGCATGCCTCGCATATGGAAGGATAAGGGGAGGAGAACACGCTTGGGGTCTTCCTACGATTTAGTGGTTATCGGACTCGGTATCATGGGCTCGGCGGCCCTCTATCATGCGTCCACAGAACGTCTAAAGGTGTTGGGGATCGAGCGGTACGGCCGGATCCCTCACGCGTACGGCTCGTCTCATGGCTTGACGCGTGTCATTCGTCAGGCCTACTTCGAACATCCCGATTATGTCCCCCTCGCAAAGGCGGCGTATCGGGGATGGGATGAGCTATCTCGCAAAGCGGGAAAGATGTTTTTGGCCCAAACTGGTGGGCTGATGATAGGGCTACCTAATTCTCACGTGGTAAGCGGAGCCGTCATGGCAGCCGACCAGCATGGGCTCCCTTATAAACTGCTAGAGGCCTCAGATATACGGAGGGAATATCCGCAACTTGGACTAGAGAATGACGAGGTTGCGGTATGGGAACCGATGGCTGGCTATTTGGATGCCGATGGTGCCCATAGGGCGCTGCTGGCCCTCGCTCAGGCCAACGGAGCATCCATTTTAACGGCGAGTCCTGTGGAACATTGGGACATCGACGATACCGGTATCGTCGTACGCGTAGGCGGTGACCGGGTTAGAGCTTCCCGACTCATTGTGACGGTGGGGCCTTGGATTCGCGATCTTTGGCCTGACCTTGCGGTAACCGTAGAGCGCCAAGTGCCGACCTGGTTCGACGGACCGGCATTATCCCAATTCGCCGATTACCCGATTTTCATTCACGAGGAGCCGCGGAGCGGTCAACATTGTTACGGGTTTCCCTACATTGCTGGACAGGGCATGAAACTTGCCCTACATCATGGAGGGGAGATCGTGACGACTAATACCGTGGGTCGTGTCCCTACGGACGACGATGCTCGCGCCATGCAAGCGGCGTTGTCCTTCGTGCCGGTGGTGCAAAATAGCCCAATCGTTCGGCAAGAAGTCTGTCTCTATACCAATAGTCCCGATGGCCATTTTATCGTGGGACACTGGCCTCATTGTGAGGGCCGAATTGTCATCGGGGCGGGTTTTTCCGGACACGGATTTAAGTTCGCAATAGAGTTGGGAAGGCTCATGGTACGCCAGGTGTTTTCACCGACCGCATTGAAGGAACTGGCGCTATTTTCGCCCACCCGACCCGGACTCTATCAAGGTTTCATGCAGTAAATACCGCACCGGATGTGTGCCTAGAGTTGGGTGTGCGTACGCCCATGCCTGGCTACGCTTGGCAATCTACGGCCATGATAATGGGCCTTTCGCGCCTGAGGGCGTAAGCCAATCTTGGTGCCGTGAATCGATGAATAAGCAGCATGGGAGGACCAGAGCCGGTCCCCCCGTGCTGTAGTGACCCGATGGTGCTTAGTTCTCGTTGATGAAGGTTTCACCGAGTCGTGCGGTAGCTTGAGGCGAGCGAAAGACAATGATGATGCCGACCACAAACCAGACCAAGACCACATACGGAAAGTAGTTATAGGGGGCCGCAGGTACCGGATAGACATTGGACCACAGCGTATACCCGAGTAGCAGAATGGCGACGATGGGGATGACAAATTTCCATCCTTTCCAGCGTCCATTTTTGTGAAACAATCGAATGGCGGCAATCTGGGTCACCAGATAGACCACGAGTAGGGCGAGGACGCCCAACGTCCCGAGCCATCCGAAGACGTTGGCCGGAGACTCGGCCATGAGGATCAGATTTATCACAAATGCCACCACCATGACCACCGCGAGTGCGCGATGTGGAGACCCATAACGCGGATGGGCTGCTCCGAGTGCTGGGGGACCAAAATGATCGCGGCCCATCGCAAACAGGATGCGGGAGCCCGCGGTGGCCGTGCCTAACGCCGAAGAAAAAGCCGAAATCGTGGCGCCAAACATAATCATGGCGGCCATGGCACTCCCGGCGAAGGTACTTGCCAAGGCGCCGAGTGGAGCGGTGGAACTGGCAAAGGCTTTCACGCCGGTGGCGCTGAGTCCGAAGCCCTCGCTTTGCGTGTAGCTGACTAAGAGATAAAAGGCACCCGTGAGAAAGACAGCCATGGCGATCGCGCGCGGAATGGAGCGCTTCGGCGACGCGGTTTCCTCGCCGAGAGTGGCAGCCCCCTCGAATCCCGCAAAGGACAGGAACGCAAAGACGCTGGCCAAACCGACCGCTGAAATTCCGGCTTTGCCGACGGTGAACGGCTTGAGTGAAAGACCATGAGCCCCGCCATGGGCGAGAATTATGGCAGTGAGAATCAAAATTAAAATGATGGAGATTCCTTCGAAGACCATCGTTACGCGGGTGGACAGGCGAACATCGCGATAAGAGAGATACCACAACGCTGCTCCTGCGACAAAGGCGGGAATAATCCAAACGATATGGATGTTAAGGAAGCCCAGAAAGGTTTGGAAAAAGAGCCCGACTTCGGCCATGGATGCGCCCGTAAAGGCCACATAGGTGAGTAACAACGCCCACCCCGAGAGAAATCCATAACGGGCGCCTAAACCCTCGCCGTTAAACGCATACACAGATCCGGCATGCGCATAGGTACGACTAAATTCGATAAACGAATAAGAGACCAGGGCAATCGTGATGAGGGCGCCAAGAAAGGCCAAAGGGACTGCCGTGCCCGCGATGGACGCGGCCAGGGACCCATTGAGTGCCATGGCGGCGGTGGGGGCCATAATGGCGATCGAGAGAGCTGCGGCCTCCCAAATGCCGAGTTCGCGTTTGAGACCGGTCATAGGGTGTCACCTCCAAGAATGATTTTAGGTAGATGCATGCTGACCACCCAATTGGGCGCATCGACAACCTCCGAAATGGTGAGGTCGGCCGCTGTGCTCGTCAAGAGATAGGCGTCCTCGGGATCAAGACCCGCGAGATCTTGAATCCAGCGAATCATGTCCAGTGTGGCCGCGCGTGCGCCTTCCCGCAAATCGGGGCCAATACCGGTGGTCACCCAGGCCGTGCCGCGCCGGCATGCACGTGAAGAGCTCTCGAGACGTGGGCCCGTTAGATGCGCGTGTTTCTTTACATGGACGCGCAAGGCCGCGCGGGAACTGGTTTCAATGGCGGTGCCACAGACTTCTCCATCGCCTTGGGCTGCATGGGAATCGCCCAAAGACAGGAGGGCTCCGGGGACCGCCACGGGCAGCCAAAGCCGGGACCCCGCGGTGACGTGGCGAATATCCATATTGCCGCCTTGAATGCTGGGAGGAATTAGAGAGTGGTCTCCCCAGTTCTCTGGGGCGAGCCCGATGGTGCCGATGAACGGGGACACGGGAATGCGTACCCCGGGTAACAGTTCTGCGTAGTCGGCCGTCACGCGTGAAATTCTCAGGTGTGAATTGGGGAACATATCCGCCAACAGGCCAAATCCGGGAATATTGGCGGTCCAGCCCCAGTCGTCCAGGTCAATGGAGAGAATTTCGACCACGAGGGCATCTCCAGGTTCGGCATTTTCCACATAAATCGGCCCGGTCACCGGATTAACACGGGTAAAGTCCAAGGCCGCGACATCCTGAGCCGTGGATTCCCGTGTCAGTTGGCCTCCGGAGGCGTTGGCGATCTCCACGACGACGGTGTCTCCGGGACTTACATGGATCTCGGCAGGCTGATTGCGGTTCCATGTCCAATGAGACTGATCGCTCGTAAGATGAAAGGAAGGCATGCGCTGTCCTACTTTCTCCGAGATTCTGCACCAGGGTAAAGTGGTACAGTAACATAAGAGTTCGTGCAATGTTATGAATCTCCTGCTAGTAGGGACGGAGGCCGAGAATTATGTATCAACTCATTAAGACAGTTGACTGGTGTGTCGCAAGAATTGCATGATGAGATAACGAATCAAGCTACCGAGTAGTGTCCTCCCTTCATGGCGTGCGGGGATAAAAACTTGGAGAAATTTTCAATTTAGGCCCGTGGCAACCATGATTCGCTATGGATCGGGCAACAGCCCTCCGGAGGCGTTAAAAATTCTGGTTCGGCCGGCACGTTTTTGGATCGTCCAAATGCCAACACTCGAACGCTAGGCCAAATATGTCGTACCTCATTAGTCGGGCCATGG
>JAKADW010000047.1 GCA_021820165.1 Bacillota bacterium | reverse complement strand
GGCGGGCCATTTCCTGGGCGATGGACTTCGAAAACGCCACCACACCACCTTTGGCGCCCGCGTAGACCGCCTCGCCCGCCATCCCGACGCGCCCCGCGTCGGACACCACATTGACGATGCTACCCTGGTTACGGGCCACCATGCTCGGCAATACCGCCCGAGAGGTGTAAACCACCCCCCAGAAGTTGGTGCTCATGACCCGCTTCCAATAGTCCCGGTCTTCTTCTAAAAACCGCGAAGTCAGCGTGTAGCCGGCATTATTGACCAAAACGTCAACCGGACCTAGGCGCTCTTCAATCTCGGATAAAGCCTCACCCACCCGCCTTTGATCCCCAACATCAACCGTCTGGCAGAGCGAGAGGTCCGGAATTGCCATAAGCACCTCTTCTAGGCTTTCTGGATGGAGAGCCCAAACAACTACCTGAGCTCCCTGTTGGATAGCCAGTTCTGCCGTCGCGCGCCCAATTCCGCGGGCTCCGCCTGTCACCAACATGCGCTTTCCCCGAAGATTCATGGGCGGCCGAACTTCCCGACCCGCGGATAGGTTGCGTGCAATGCCTGGCGTTCCCGCTCGTAAATATTGACGAATTTCTCGGCCGCCATCGGGCCTGACATCAACTCCAACTTCCGAACCTCAAGCGGGTCAGACTCACGAATGATACGGATATCTTCCTCCGTCGGGGGATCGGTCACCGCCACCTCGCCGGCGCCCACGTATACGGCAAACCCGGTTCGCTCCTGAACCTCCTCAATTGTCACCCCAGGATGAAGGCTATTCACCGCCATGGTTCCCCCCGGTCCCGTGAAGCTGAACACCCCGAGGTCCGTCACCAACGCCGTTGGGGCCCCGTGAGAACCGAGCCCGCGGCGACTCTCGCCGTTTCCCGCGCCGCTCTTAAAGTCCACCTGCGCCAGCACCGCCCGCGGCGAATGGTTCAAAATATAGTAGAACGTCTCGGACAAATGGGAGGTGTCCTCCGGAATCCCTCGTGATCCCACCAAGGCAACCTTCGGATGATGCCAATCGCCGATGGCGGTAATGTTAGTGTTGCCGTATTGGTCAATCTGCGAGGGGTTAATCCAGATCCGAAAGTGGTCTGTAAAAATGGCGTCGAAAATATCCTCCATGGTTAACGGAATTCCTTGCTGGACGTCGGTAAGAAATTGACCCAGGGTGAGGGTGGGCATGGGCGTGACGTCCATGCCGGATTCCGGGGTCGACAAAACGGCCAAATCGGGCGCGTAGAGCCGTTTGGCCAGGTGGGCTGCTAGGGATCCAAACGCGGTCACGGAACTGACCAGCATCTCCCCATGCAGCTGCCGAGCCATGGTGGTAATGATCACTTCATCGACAGAAAACTCCGGAGCCAGTGGCACGATAAATCCTCCTTTCGCGACCGTTAGACTTTCAAGCGGGACACCAGTTCTTCGGCTCCACCATGATTATCCAGATATTGGCGATGATTGACATCGACAAAGTCGGCCTCATACTGCTGCCAACCCGCGTCGGATGAAGCCGCCTTCAAATATTCCTGCAGGTGCCGCAAATCCGTGCGATAATCGGGAGCGCAACCGGTAGGATGAGCCCCCCACGGGACCTCGACCACGCCCTTGGAATAGACCCGCAAGACTTGGACATCCCGGCCGAATCGCTGCAACTCATCGGACGACAACAGTCGCTCACAGGACATGTAGGTGTTCTTGGCCGCTTTGGCACACAATACATCGACGTGCCCATCCCCTAAGATGACGCCATTGCCCTGAATATCGGCGTAGTTGACGTGGATTAAAGCCACGTCAGGGGCTAGTGCGGGAACCGCAATGAGTGGTTCCTGATTAAAGGGATCGGTAATTTCCCGAAATGCGGTGTTAACCTTGGGTACGTCCGTCCCCAGTGTGGCATGGGTGGGGATGAAGGGTACCCGTTTAATCGTCGCGTCCAACCCCGCCATGACCGTGTACTCGGTCCACTCCTGGAAATCCACCGTACCGTTCTGCCGTGCCCGCCGGAAATGGGGGGCGAGGCCCAGCACCTCGAATCCCACGAATGCATAAATAACTTGGCTCACCGAACCTGTCCCCAACAACAAGTCGACGTCCGGTCCGCCCACGTCCACAATTACCGTAAGATCCCGCTTATCACTCCGCGCTAAGGCCCGCACCAGGGCCATGGGCTTACGGGAAATTGACGACCCGCCGATGGCCACTTTGGCGCCATTTGGGATCCGATCGACGACTTCGTCAATCGTCATCCGCTTGTCCATTGATCTATCGCTCCCCCTTCCGTTATGAGGTGAGACCTTTACCGAGCCACTCCCCGCCGTCGATCACGAAAATCTCCCCATTGACGAAATCGGCATAGGGAGACAAGAGATAGCTCGCGGCGTGGGCCATCTCCTCCACGGTTCCAAATCGTCCCACGGGAATCTTGGCCTTAAGACGCGTCTCTTCGGACGGATCCGCCCAAAGTGGCCGAGCCCCTTCCGTATCGGTGGGGCCTGGGCAAATCGCATTGACCCGGATACCATGATGGGCCCATTCCACACCCAATGTCCGGGTCATGGCGACCACCCCTGCCTTAGCGGCCACGGAATGCACCGTCCCCGGGCCTCCCGTCCAGGCATAACTAGCCACGATCGACAAAATCCGGCCACCCTGTCCGAGCTCAATCATCTTTAACCCAGCAGCCCGAGTGCAGTAAAACGTCCCGTTCAAAACCGTGTTAACCACAGCATTCCAGCCGTTCACCGACAGCTTCTCGCTATCGACGATGAAGTTTCCGGCAGCCGAATTCACCAGCATATCGAGTCGACCAGTTTCTTCTACGGTGCGCGTCATGAGCGCTTCCACCTGCTCCGGGTCTCGAATGTCGGTGGCTATCGCTACGGCTTCGACACCCTCCTTGGCCAGTGACTCCTGTGCCGCTTGGAGACGTTGGGGTTTTCGCCCAGCCAGGATGACTTTCGCCCCTAAAAGGCCCAATTCCCGGGCGATCCCGAGACCAATGCCACTTCCCCCACCCGTGATCACCGCGCTCTGACCAGTTAAGGCACCCTCCGGTAACATTGTCTTTGCCACTATGCACTCCCTCTTTTCTCCAAAATAATGGCCGATGACCTACTGGCTAGGAGTCCCGAACTTTGCTGGGCGCTTCTCCAAAAAGGCACGCAGGGCCTCTTCGTGGTCGGGCGTGTGCGCCAACTCATCCTGAACGTCCCGTTCCACCTGCAGCACCTCGGTCAAGGGCAGGTGTTGCGTCTCGTCAAACAAACGGCGGATGGCCGCGTAGGCCCCCGTCGGACCCTCTTCGAGTTTGAGAGCCAGGGTATTGAGTTCGTCCATCAAGGCATCGGCGGACTCATGGCTTTGGCGCGCCAGTCCGTACGCGACCATGGCATCGGCCCGAATTGGCTCCCCAAGAAGACAAAGATTGAGAGCTCTATGGTACCCAATCGCCCGCGCCAAGAGGAACGTGGTGCCCGTGTCCGGGGCTAGCGCGACATTGACAAATCCCGGCACCAACTGGGCGCGGCTCGAAATCACCCGAAAATCTGTGGCCAAGGCCACTGCCATGCCCCCACCCACCGCAGCCCCTTCCAGGACCGTAATGGTCGGTTTGTTTACCTGTCTGAGAGCCTTCACAAGCGGTATGTACTCGTCTTCCACTAATTGCCCCAGCGCCGGCCCGTGTTCAGCATAATACTGCCGCATTTCCTTGAGATCCTGGCCCACGGAAAAAGCTCGACCCGCTCCTTTGATGATCACCACCCGCACCCGAGAATCTTCATCGGCGCGGGACAACGCCTCGAGAAGCCCCTGGCGCATCGGCGAGGTCAGCGCATTCAGCGCCTCGGGGCGGTTCATCGTCAAGATCGCCCGTGATCCTTGGCGTTCAAATAATACGTCCTGATTATCCACCCTTATCCTCCTCCGGAGTTCTGTAACAGCAACGGGGAGCCCCCCTCGGACCACCCCAATACATCGCTATTCGCCAGCGGATGGATAATTCCTTCCGCGAATGTCCAGGCTAAAGCAGAATCTCCAATGATTGGCATAAATAAGGGGGACCCCCTCGATGCAAGCACTCGACTTTCTTTGGCGTTCGCTGGTGATGTTTACCGTGGTGTTCATCGCCATTCGCGTCTTGGGCAAGCGGACCATGGCCAACTTAACTCCCATGGATCGCGTCGCCGGCATTACCTTCGGAACCGTAGCTGGGTCCACAGCGGTGTCCATGAAAGACCCCCTTTATGGCGGGATTCTGGTCGTAGCGGCCTTTGCCGTCATCTCCTGGATTGTGGGTCAGTTGGCTGCAAACCGCCCAACCCTTCGGCCTCTCCTGATGGGCACACCACGAGCACTTATCCGCCAGGGCCAAGTCGACCACCAAGCGCTCAAAAAGGCCGGCATCAGTCACGAAGACCTCACCATGCGCCTTCGCGAGGCCAAGATTGACTCCCCAGGCCAGGTCCAGCTCGCCACCGTCGAGCCGGACGGTAAACTGGGGATTATCCCTGAGAAGTCGTAGCGCCCGCCGGCCTCCTGCCTTACACTGGCATGGGAGGGAGGATCATTCATGAAGGAAAGCTTTGGACCGCTGGTGGACCGCGAGTGGTTGCAGGCCCACTTATGGGAGCCGACTGTCGTCATTCTAGATTGCCGTTGGCGATTGCAAGAGCCGCAGTATGGGGAGACCTCATATGGCGAAGCGCACATTCCCGGCGCTATACGGATGGACATGGCAGAAGATTTGGCAGGGCCACCCAGCTTGGGCGCAGGGCGCCACCCTTTGCCGGATGCCCAGGCCTTCGCCGAGGCCATGTCGAAGGCTGGCGTGAGCCAGGACACCCGGGTTGTCTGCTACGATGACGACGTAGCCGGGGCCGCACGCTGCTGGTGGTTGCTGCGCTTCTTCGGCCACCCCCGCGTCGCGGTGCTCAATGGCGGATTCCCCGCTTGGCAGGCGGCGGGTCTTCCAACCGAGGACCACGTACCGCGGCCTCACCCTGGGCACTTTATCCCCAGACCTGATCTATCCAAGACCGTAGACTTCGAGAGCCTATTTCCGAATCACCACGTGCTCACCCTAGTCGATGCGCGATCGCCCGAACGTTTTCGCGGAAAGAACGAGCCCGTAGACCGGGTCGGAGGACATATTCCCGGGGCCCTAAACGTTCCCTATGCCACGACGCTCGATCCCGACGGCCATTTCAAGCCGGCTGAGGACCAAAAACGACTCTTGTCCTCCGTGTTGGCCAGGACTCGCCAGCCCGTGGTATATTGCGGATCCGGCATCACAGCATGTGTGGACATATTGGCGCTTACCTTGACCGGTGCTGAGCCTCTTCTCTATCCCGGAAGTTGGAGCGGCTGGATCGAGCACCCCGCGGCTCCGATTGCCCGCGACTGACCGAGTCCACGAAGGCCAATAACGCTCGAGCGAGAAGGAAGCCACCGGCCGCGTCAAGAGCCCAATGACCGCCGGTGGCGACCACTAAAGTCCCCGCCACCAGCGCAATAGCCCAAGTCCACCGGCGTCGACGGAAAAGCCATGCCCCACTCGCATACGTCAGCCGAAACACGTGGCCACTCGGAAAACTCCCCCGAAAGAGGGCAACATGAGCTTTCGCCGAAGCACCGTGCATGGGAATCACGACCGCCACCCAGGACAGCACCATCTTGGGGGTAATGTTGGTGAATGTCTCTAAATGACGGTAAAAGGGCGGCTCGAATGTCGCCTTGGGGAGAGGTGTGGCAATGAAGTGCTTGGCGAGCGCTTCCACCAAAAGACCTCCCAAAAAAGCTAGTACCAGCCTCCAACGATTCCGCCTCCAAGCGGCCCCGAGGACAGCCAGCCCGGTGATCGGAATGCCCCCGACCACCCAAATGAGGTTGGACGCGGGCACTCGGTTACCAAATCTAGACAAAACCGCCCCAATACTCCGGTCAAGCGGCACCAATGCCCCACTCACAGCCACGAGGGCGGCAAGGATCCAGAACACGGACCACCAGAGTGCAGAATGTGGATGCCCCTTAGTCACGTTTTCGCCGAAATAAATGAAAAATTCCCGTGCAACTCATCGCCACGTTCCCATCTTTGTCATAAATGACGCCTGAGGCATAAGCGGCTGACCTTCCTCGGTGGGTCACCTCTCCCACACCATCCACCACATCATCCGCTAACAAGGGCCGCAAATATTGGACCGTCAATGTCATCGTCACCTGTCCTTGGATGTCCTCGTCCCAGGTGCTCCGCACCGCGCTCCCCAAGAGCCCATCGAACAGGTAGGCGCCAATGCCCCCATTGACCGCCTCCGTGCCGCCTCCACCGCGATGGTGCGGCTCCACGTGGAGCCGCACCCGTGACCGACCGCCGCTCGCCTCCAACACCTCTAAACCGGCCCATTCGAAAAACTGTCGTTCATACTCACTCTCGTATCGATAACGGTCGTCCGCCATGGTCGCCTCCCTGATCCTCTCCCTTTTAAAGGTACCAGGATGCACCCTAGCCGACAACTCTAGGGCTGTTCTAAGACGCGCAGCATCCGTTCAATCACTCCGGGATTGCCCAACTGGTCAATCGCCACGTGGCCTTGTCGCTTGGAAACGGCAGACAGCACCTGGCCGGCCACTTTGCCCTCCACCGTCTCCGGAAATTCATCGACCACCCGCACGATGAAATGGTCCCGCTCTTTCTCGTCGATCCCTGCCATAAGATCCTCCGACGTTGCCTGGCCGCGAATCCAAACCACCCCTCGGCCTTCCTGCTCCATCGTCCATATTTCCAAAACCGCGGGATTCCCACCGAAAAGACGATGGACACGGTGCCAAAGGTCTCCGCTCTCGGGCGGCGTATCGACGGCATCAATACGTCCCGTGGTGCGGTCGCCCGAAGGACCATGGTCGACCACCGGCCGATGCCCCACCAGCTCGTAGGTTCCGGATGTGCAATGAGGCACCGCTTCGATCCACCGCGCACGGGTCTCGACCGCCTCGGGAAGGGCACCACGCGGGTGGCCTAGCACCAGAATCCGATCCACACGAGACTGCACTTCGCTCGCCTCTTCCGCTAAACGAGGCGCCACAATAACTTTGGTGATACCCTGTTCCCGAACCGCCTCCTTAAGATGGTCCGAAACCCAACTGACCTGCGATCCGCGGGCCATCATGGCCAGCGTCAATATGAACGGGTGCGTGAGACCTTGGTGAGGCATATAGATGGCCACCCGATCGTCCGGCCCATGATCTAACAGGGAGAAAAGGCTGTCAGTCCACCCAATTAGTGCGCCCATCCCCGCATAGGCATAAGGCTGGGGCTGATCGGCGTAGACGACAAAGCCAATGGCATTGGCCTCCACAGGCACTGGATCGATAAGGCCCGGGGAGGCTGCCATCACTTGTGCCAACGCGCCGTCGCCCGAAGCCGATCCGTCCAGCCCCAGCACCCGAACTTGTCCTGCCCGACGCAACTGTTGGCATGCCTCCGGGGTTCCACCCGTCGCCCATAGCGCCTCGGATTCCTCGAGCCGTTCTCTTAATAGGGTTGGCGATGGCGTTTCGGGAATGAATACCGAGACCGCTCCCAAACGCACCGACGCCAACAGTGCCACAAATCCAGTCAACGACGGTGCTCCATACTGAACCATCCGGTGCCCAGGTCCCACCCCCTGATCACGCCACCATCGGGCGAGCCGAGCACTTTGCCAATACAGATCCCGATACGTGGCCCGAGCCCCCGATCCCCGGTCATACACGGCCAGCCGGTCAGCTCGAGACTCCAAGTGCCGGTCAAGAACATTCAAGGAGACGTTCGCATACCCACCCACATACCAGCGGTTGCCTTGCCGTAGATACCGCCAAGGCACTAGCCAATCGTACACCGCGGCCACCTTTTCATACGGTTCCGGATTCCCCTCCATGGTTGTCCTCCCTCCTTCGACGGTGAATGTTGTTGTCCTTTGATTCTATTCACGGGCCCCCGGAAAAATAGCTGGTAGGTCCCCCAAGTGCCGCCCGGTCATCGCTGTTGGTGGAATAGCGCAGAACCCGTGGGGGACACTGTGTGGTAGTCCATCGCCGGCGCTTGTTGGTGGAGAAGAGAGGCCTTCTTTATCGGGAGAAGTCCCATACACGCCAGCAACCAGGAGGGATCATCGTAGCAGCGGATGTCAGTGCTCGCGCACACTATAAGTGGATAGCCCTATCCAATACCACGCTCGGTGTGCTCATGGCCACCATCAACCAGACCATTCTAATTATTTCGCTGCCGGCCATTTTTCGCGGCATTCGCATCAACCCGTTGCACAGCGGCCAAACCAGCCTTTTGCTTTGGATTCTGATGGGCTTTAACGTGGCGACCACTATCCTTCTCGTGTCCTTTGGCCGCATTTCCGACACATTTGGACGGGTCAAGCTCTATAATTTGGGCTTCCTGATATTCACTGTCGGCTCCCTCTTGTTATTTGTGACGCCCAGCAAAGGAACCGCCGGCGAGTGGGAACTGATTATCTTTCGATTCGTCCAGGGCATCGGCGGCGCCTTCTTGTTCGCCAATAGCGCCGCCATCTTAACGGATGCCTTCCCGGCCAATGAGCGGGGCTTTGCCCTGGGACTCAATCAAATTGCGGCCATCGGCGGGAGCGTGATTGGGCTCATTGTGGGCGGATTACTCTCCACGATTAGTTGGCGCGCCATTTTCTTGGTTAATGTGCCAGTGGGCGTGTTTGGGACCATCTGGGCCTATATAGCCTTGCGCGAAAGCGCGGCCACCCGGGAAGGGAAGGGCATCGATTGGTGGGGCAACCTCACGTTCGCCCTCGGCCTCATGGGGATTTTGTTGGGGCTTACCTACAGCATCAACCCCTACAAGAGCTCCCCGATGAGCTGGAAAAGCCCCTTTGTGTTGACTAGCCTTATCGGCGGGCTGGTTCTTTTAATTGCGTTTATTGTGATCGAACGCTATGTCGCCAATCCCATGTTCCATCTCGACCTTTTCAAAATCCGCGCCTTTTCCATCGGAAATTTCACCAGTCTCATGAGCGCCATCGCCCGGGGCGGACTCTCGTTCATGCTCATCATCTGGCTTCAAGGCGTCTGGCTTCCCTTGCACGGGGTGTCGTTCGCACACACGCCCCTACAAGCGGGCATCGATACCATACCGCAAATGGCGGGCTTTTTGGTATTCGGACCAATTAGTGGGCGTCTCTCCGACCGCTATGGCGCACGGTGGTTCGCCACCGGCGGAATGCTGGTGAGTGCCATAGGGTTCTTCTTACTTAACACACTTCCGGCGGACTTCCACTATTGGACCTTCGCCTTCGACATCTTTGTCATCGGGGCGGGGATGGGTCTTTTTGCTTCACCCAACACATCGGCCATCATGAGTGCCGTTCCTGCCCGGTTTCGGGGGTCCGCATCGGGCATGCGGGCCACCTTCATGAACGCCGGGATGATGCTGTCTATGGGGATCTTTTTCTCAATGGTGATAAGTTCGCTATCCACGGGTCTACCCACCACCATGACCCAGGGATTGCGCCATTTTGCGCTGCCGCCGGCCTTCATCGCCCACCTCGCTCACCTGCCGCCGCTCAGCATCCTGTTTGCTGCCCTTCTTGGGTACAACCCGCTAAAAATGTTGCTGGGCGCCAACGCGGCGGGTCGGGCGGTACTGGCCCATTTGCCCCCCGGCCAAGCGGCCATCTTGACGAGTCCGCACTTTTTCCCGATGCTCATCGCCCACCCCTTTATGAAGGCTCTCCGCACCGTCTTCCTCTTTTCCGCTGCCATGACCCTGCTCTCGGCCCTATTGTCCGTCTTCCGCGGCGAGCGCTTCATCTACGAAGAAGCAAAAATGCAAGAGGCACCCAGTCATCCGGATCCCTCTCGGTCCTCGGGAGAATTGCCTGTCGGAACCCTATTGTTGGCCCTGGCGGCGGCCTGGATGTCCCGGGACGGCGCCAAACCCGACGCACCCAAGGAACGCGAAGACCAGCTACGGCGATCGCTGGCCCTCTTAGCCGCTGCTCTCGGCCGCCCCGCGCCACCGTATGACGAGGAGCTGAGAAGGTCCGACCGACCGCTGGTAGGGCAACGCGAGCGCTAGTTTAGGGGTCGCGCGGCCACGAAGTCGGGGTTCACGAACGCCCCCGGCTGATACCGAAGGGGTTGCCCACGGAGCGTTTGCACCGTTCCACCCAACTGTTCCAGGAGTGCCTGACCGGCCG
>JAKADW010000046.1 GCA_021820165.1 Bacillota bacterium | reverse complement strand
CGGTTCCTCCACCGTCAATTCCCATATACATGTGCGTAGCTCCTCGCCCTTCTATCTTCTATCTATTCGCGCTGGGAGCCTGGTTTTCCTGCCGTTTACTGATGGAGCCCGGGCAGACCTGGGAAGCATAGAGCGACGGCCTACCGGGGAGCAGGCCGTCGCGAGGAGAGGAAATACCGGATACCAGAAAAATGAGTATCTGGGTCTAGTGTGCCTCGTGAAGCCCCGACTATGCGCCCGAAAACCTCCAATAGTCTTCAAAGAAATTGGGATAACTAATCCCGATGGCGTCGGCGCCTTCCAGGATTACCGGGGCTTGGGCCACAGCGCCGGCCACCGCCAGCATCATGGCAATCCGGTGATCTCCCCGGGCGTTGGCCACCCCCCCGCCTACGCGCTGTCCGCCGGCTACCACGAAGCCATCAGGACGCTCTTCGATTGCTATTCCCAACCCTTGCAGGTTATCCACGGTGGTCCGAATTCTATCTGACTCCTTTACGCGCAGCTCTCCAGCACCGGACACCCGGGTGGTGCCCTCGGCATGAGCCGCCAACAGCGCGACTAAGGGCAGTTCATCAATGAGTCCTGGGACCATTTCCGGTCCGATGTGAATCCCTTGTAATGGGGACCAACCGATCCGTATATCCCCCATCGGTTCTGGTGCTATCTGTCGTGGGGTCATTGTCACCTCTGCCCCCATATTACGCAAAACCTGGTAAAATCCAATGCGCCCCGGATTCAAGCTCACGCCCTCAATCACCAGCTCCGAACCTTCTAATAAGACGGCCAAGGCGGCCCAGTAAGCCCCACTCGAAGGATCCCCGGGGACGCTTAGCGTGAGCGGAGCAACCGGCCCGGGCGTCACCGTAATCGAGCCTGGGGCCATCTGCAATGAGGCCCCCATTTCCCTTAACAATCGCTCAGTATGGTCTCGGGTCGGCAAAAGTTCATGTATGGTCAAGGGCTCGTCTGCGGTGAGGCCCGCTAGGATCACCGCCGACTTCACCTGGGCGGAGGCGAGCGATAGTCGAACGACGCCTCCGCGATGCGGCCCTCCGTGAATAACTAGGGGGGCTTTACCACCCATGCGCCCCCGAATATCTACGCCGAGATCTCTTAAAGGATCCATTACCCGCGCCATGGGGCGTTCACGCAAGGAGTCATCTCCTGTTAATACCGTCAAAAATTTGGCCCCGGCCAGCAGCCCGGTACTAAGCCGCATGGTGGTCCCCGAATTCAGACAGTCAATGACGGTGCGGGGCTCTTGCCAGTCATTAAATCCGGGGCTGTCTAGAATCCAACGTTGGGACGTACGTTCCAGGAGCCTCACACCCAAGTTCTGCACGACCGCGAGGCTCGCTGCTGTGTCCTTGGAGTCTAAGGGATCATGGATCTCGGTCACCCCACGAGCCAAAGCGCTAAAGAGCACACCCCGGTGTGTAATCGATTTATCACTAGGGGGCCTTATGCGCCCTTTCAAAGGCATGTTCCATGGACGTAACTGCATGTCGGTGCACCCCCTCCTTACGAAATGGCTTGACGGACTTGCCTAATAATCTCGATGCCCGGCAAGTTCTCGCCTTGCTCCAGTGCGTTGGCAAACTTCGCCAACGACCGCGAATAGTGGCTTAAGGCCGTGAGAATCGGTCCCCGGTTGGCCACTAGAATTTCTTGCCACAAATCAGGGTCGCTGGCCCCCACCCTAGTGGTGTCACGAAATCCTGTGCCGGCTAACTGTAAAGCAGTTCTATCGGAATCTCCGACACTATATAAGAGCGCCGCCGCAACCAAATAGGGAAGGTGGCTCACCTCAGCCACCATGGCATCGTGCGCATCCGCACTGACCACCACCGGCCGGGTTCCTAATAGCTGCATCCAGCGCTCCATGACATCGGGACCTGCCCAACCGTTCGCCTCAATGACCGCGGCGGCGTGCCCTAAAAAGAGTCCCGGGTGACTCCAGGTATAGCCTCGAGACTCCTTGCCGGCCATTGGATGGATGGACAAGTACGACCACGGGGCCTCTAGTTGATGAAGAAAAGGCATCAGTGGCCGTTTCACCGATCCCACCTCGATAAGGATTCCGGTCCGCTGTCGCGGAATCGATGCTAGCCGCTCAATCCAATCCGGTACGGTCGCGAGCGGCGTAGCCACCACCACCTCATCGACCAGATCGATCCACTGCTCCCAACGCTGAAGGTCTTCCACCACCGCCTCACTAACGGCACTGGCCACAGTAGCCAAGTCGGTGTCGTAGCCAAAGACCGTGTGTCCCTTGATCCTGCAAGCCTTAGCGATGGAGCCTCCAATCAGGCCTAGGCCGATGACCCCGATCTTCATAGGGTGCGACCAACAGCCTCAGCCACCACACTAAGCGACGCGACAAGCTCCGCCAAATGCGGTAAATTCAAGCTTTGGGGTCCATCCGACAGCGCTTCCTGGGGATTGGGGTGAGCCTCAATAATGAGGCCATCAGCCCCAGCCGCGATTCCGGCGCGCGCCATGGGGGCCACCCAGTTCCATTGTCCTGTGGAATGAGAGGGATCGATAACCACCGGGAGATGCGACAGTTGTTTGACGACTGGGATAGCGCTAAGATCAAGGGTATTGCGCGTCTTCGATTCGTACGTGCGAATCCCGCGCTCACAGAGAATAATATTGGGATTACCATGGGCAGCCACATATTCCGCAGCCATTAGCCATTCGTCGATAGTGGCTGCAATTCCTCGTTTTAACAGCACCGGCCTCCCGGTTTGCCCCACGGCCTTTAATAGTTCGAAATTTTGCATGTTACGCGCCCCAATTTGGACAATGTCCGCCCACTCGGCCACATTTTTGAGGCTCTCGTGGTCCACCGCTTCAGTGACAATCATAAGCCCGTAACGGTCCCGGGCTTCGGCTAGGATCCTGAGACCATCGAGACCCATTCCTTGAAAGCTATACGGCGAAGTCCGGGGTTTATAGGCCCCACCCCGCAACACCGGAATTCCCATGGCGTGGACGGCCGCAGCAGCTTCCATAACTTGCTCGCGGCTTTCCACGGCACAGGGTCCCGCAATCACGACGGCCTTAGCGGTCCCAAACTCGACCGGGCCTACCCGGACCACCGTGTTTTCCGGCTGAAAATCTCGGCTGACCAGTTTGTAGGGGCGCCGTACCGGCACCACCTGTTCTACGGCTTGCATCGAACCCAATCTCACGACCTCCTCGGTGCGTTCCCCAATCACTCCGATAATGGTGCGTTCCACGCCTTGCGATAGGTGGACTTGAAATCCGTCCGCCTTTAAGCGGGTCGTCACCGCATCAATATCATCACTACTCGCATTTTTCGACATCACTATAATCACAACGATCCCGCCTCTTTTAGGTGCTTAATGTCTCGTTCTAATGCACGAAGGCCTCCATCCCTAAAGCTTAGGGACGAAGGCCTTCTCTCCGCGGTACCACCCTAGTGGTCAAGCATGGCTTGACCCCTCAGCCGACGGCTAACACCGTCGCTCCATGGTAACGGGTGGAATCCGGATTCTCTACTGCCCGCGATAGGGGTTCGATGCACATTCCCGGGGGTATAATTCCAGCATTAGGGTATCGACTTGCACCCAGCGTCGACTCTCTAGAACTCCTGTCCTCTGGTTTCTTCCCGATCATCACTTTGGGTCGATGATATTTCCCGCATGATACCGCGCGTGTCTCACGGTGTCAAGACCTTCGTCTATTTAGTTTTTTCTAACGCCTCCCGCAAGCTGCTCACAAAGCGTTCGGCGGCGCCTACCGGGTTGTCTCGGTGATCTCCAATGATTTTGACTAGGGCGCTCCCCACGATCACGCCGTCTGCGGTGCTTGCCGTTTCCCGGGCTTGGTCCGGCGTTGAAATACCGAAGCCTACGGCAACTGGAAGCGTAACGTGTTCCCGAATTCTAGCAATGAGGGGCCTAACCCCCTGGTCTAGCGTGGCTCGCGTTCCGGTCACCCCGGTTACCGATACCGTGTAGACGAACCCATCGGCCTCTCGGATCGCATCCAGATGGGCATCGGTGGACGTAGGTGCCACGAAAGGGATCATCGCCATCTCATGCTGCCGCGCCATTTTTTGCATCCCCTGCATTTCGACCCAGGGCCAGTCTGGAACAATCAAGCCCTGAATCCCGGCCTCTCGGCTGTCCCTGATAAAGCGTTCGATGCCCCGACGATAAATGGGATTAACATAGGTCAAGAACACTAACGGCACCGCAACGTCGAGGGCAGCCACCCGGTCCAAGATGTGTTGCACTTTGACCCCGGACGCCAGTGCCTCGGTCGCCGCATGCTGCAAGATGGGCCCATCCGCCAAGGGATCCGAAAATGGCACCCCGATCTCAATTAGGTCGGCGCCCCCCGCCTCCAGCGCCTGGACCAGGGGTGCCAAGTGGTCAAGGCTCGGGAAACCGGCTGTAATATAGGGAATCAAGGCGGCCCGGTGTTGGCGCCGAGCCTCTTCGAAGGCCGCATTTATCGTGATTTTAGTCGCCATGGCCCAGATCTCCTTCCTCGTACGATAGGACCGCATCCACGTCTTTATCGCCTCGCCCCGACAAATTAATCAAAACTTTGGCCTGGGTCGCCGCCAATGTCTCTCGTTCTTGAATCACCCAGGCCACGGCGTGGGCACTTTCTAGCGCCGGGATAATTCCTTCCCATTCGGCTAACCGATGAAATGCCGAGAGCGCCTGTTGATCGGTAATCGATTCATAGCGCGCCCGTCCCACATCGTGCAAATACGCGTGTTCAGGCCCGACGCCAGGGTAGTCTAGACCGGCGGATATTGAGTGAGCTGGTTGAATTTGTCCATCTTCATCTTGTAATAAATAGCTAAGGCTCCCATGTAATATGCCTGGCTCGGCCATCGTAATCGTGGCCGCATGTCGACCAGTTTGAATTCCTTCTCCAGCTGCCTCAATGCCCACCAGGGCCACGGGATCGTTGCGAAACGCGTAAAAAATCCCCATCGAGTTGGAGCCTCCACCTACTGGCGCTAAGATATGCGTGGGCAGTCCTCCAGTTAATTGGTGGAATTGTCTACGTGCTTCCCGACCAATAATGGACTGAAAGTCGCGTACCATCATGGGATAGGGGTGGGGCCCCACCACCGATCCAATCACATAGAAGGTGTCGCGAACGTTGGTGACCCAATCCCGAATGGCTTCGTTGGTGGCATCTTTCAATGTCCGCGTACCCGATTCCACCGAATGCACTGTGGCGCCTAGTAATCTCATCCGATACACGTTTAAGGATTGACGCTTGACGTCTTCTTCCCCCATATAAATCTCGGCTTTAAGACCAAACAAGGCGGCAGCAGTGGCTGTCGCCACCCCATGTTGCCCGGCCCCAGTCTCCGCAATAATGCGGTGTTTTCCCATGCGCTTGGCTAAAAGGACCTGCCCCATGGTGTTGTTGATCTTATGGGCCCCGGTGTGATTGAGGTCTTCTCGCTTCAGATACACCGCAAATCCTAGCCGGTCCGACATCCGGAAAGCCTGGCGTAGCGCGGTGGGTCGCCCCACATAATCTTTTAGTAAGGCCATCCATTCTTGATGAAATGCCCTGTCGGTCTTAGCCTCCCGATACGCCTTTTCGAGCTCGCGGAGTGCCGGCATCAGGGTTTCCGGGACATATTGCCCTCCAAATTGGCCAAATCGGCCGTGTGTATCTGGTACCGCCTTCATCATCATCACTGTTTGGCCTCCCTTATAAACTGGCTGATGAGTTGCCGATCCTTAACGCCGTTACGCTCGACTCCTGACGAAACATCGACCCCATCCGGGTGAAGGGCTTGTACCATCGCTCCCACGTTGAGGGGCGTAAGTCCTCCGGCCAACCACACGGGTCGGTTCCATTTAGGACGCTGCCAGTCGCGAACCTTACCACGCCCCGGTTCCTCACCGTCTAACAGCACGATGTCCGCCCGGGGCTCGAGCTCGGTGGCAATCGCCAGGCGTCCTTTCGCCTGGACTTCGGCGATCCAATCCCACTGGCTGGAACCGTGATACTGGACCGCAATCACCGCTAGTTCGGCCAGAATCGCCTCGAGTTCCCCACGCCCCGCACTCGATACCACGGCCACGTAGGGTCCCGGTACCGCCTTAATCATCGCCGTGGCTTGCGCGAGAGAGACTTGCCGACGACTCGGCGCCAACACGAGGCCCACAAAGTCGGCGCCTTGGGAAAAACTCCAGTCCGCCAGGATCGGGTCCTGAATTCCACAAATCTTAACCACGGGGGACATGGGTTAACTCCTTTAAGGAGAAGCCTCCACGCATTAAGGTTTCACCGATTAAGAGCGCTTCGTAGCCGAAGCCTCTCAGGTTGATGGCGTCCGCCATCGATTGGATCCCACTTTCCGCCACCTTGATCACGGAGCTTGGTAACATCTCGGCCACTTCTTGAGATAACCCAAGACGGGTCTCAAAGCTATCTAAATCCCTGTTATTGACGCCGATGATGTGAGCCCCAATCTCTAATGCCGCCTCGACTTCAGCACGGGCGTGGACCTCTACCAGCACCTCGAGTCCAATCCCGGTCGCGACCTGCCAGAGGTCTTTCAGTTTGATCCGATCGTCAATGATCCGCACAATTAACAACACGGCGTCGGCTCCCAGGGCACGGCTTTCATACAGTTGGACCGGGTCTCGGATGAAGTCCTTCCGAAGGACCGGAACCTCCACCGCCCCCGTAACTGCCAATAGGTGCCACCGATCCCCGGCAAAAAAGTGCGGTTCGGTCAGCACCGAGATGGCTGCCGCACCGCCCTCTTCATACGACAAGGCTTGCCGTACCGGGTCGTAAGCATCGGTTAACCAGCCTTTGGATGGCGAGCGATGCTTGCACTCGGCAATCACCCTGAGGCCGGCACCAGTTGGAGCCAGTGCCGACTCCAATGACCGCACGGCAGGCATATTTTGGGCTCGGTTCACTAGATAGGGTCTTACGGCATGAAGCCGTTGGACGCGTTGGTCCACTGTGCTCACAATGTCTTGTAAGAACATGACTCCCTTGCCCCTCCTCTCGCGTTACGCTTCTTCAACCCGTGCGGGTTCGGCAATGAGACGACGCAGCACCGACTCAGCGCGCCCTGATTTAATCGCCTCGCGAGCCATGGCCACCCCGTCGGACAGATTCGTGGTGGCACGTGCCACAAACAAAGCGACCCCAGCATTGGCCAAAACCATATCCAGATACGGACTGGACATCCCACCTAAGACCCCTAAACAAATTTTAGCATTCACCGACGGATCGCCACCAACCATCGCTTCTTTAGGGTAGCGAGGGAGCCCTAAGTCTTCCGGAACCATCTCCCCGTATCGCACCACGCCGCGGTCCACTGCACCATACTGCGTCGGGCCGGACAAAGAGACCTCATCGAGCCCGCCGGCGCCATGTACCACCAGGGCGTGGTCGGTGCCGAGCCGGGCCAATACTTCCGTCATCGGCTGCACCCACTGCGGACTGAATACCCCCAGAAGCTGACGTTCGGGATTAACCGGGTTGGTAAGGGGCCCCAAGACGTTAAACACCGTGCGCACCCCAAGCTCCCGCCTGGTCTCGGCGGCGTGACGCATCGAGGTATGCACCTGTTGGGCAAATAAAAATCCAAAACCCAGTTCATCGATGGAGTGTGCGACCGTCACCGGATCCTGGGTAATCGGGACGCCGAGCGCTTCTAAGAGATCTGCGCTGCCACTTTTAGAGGTGGCCGACCGATTGCCATGCTTGGCTACCGCAACCCCGGCACCCGCCACGACCAACGCGGATACGGTCGAGACGTTAAACGAAAAGGATCGATCTCCCCCGGTCCCGCACGTATCGAGTACCGGCCGTCGAGTCACCGGTATCTGGACCGCATGACTCCGCATCGCCTTGGCAAACCCCGTCAATTCATCGATCGTTTCGCCGCGTACCCTGAGGGCCATGAGAATCCCAGCCAGTTTGACCGGGCTGACCGCCCCGCCCATGATGGCGTCCATTAAGCGGTATGCTTCCGGCTCCTCCAAGCGGTATCCTTCACTAAGTTTTTCCATATCTAGTCCAATTTGATCCACCATCGGTTGCCCCTCTCTCTCAATTGTCAGCCTAGTCTTCGATCCATGACCACCTGTGGGCTAGGGAGCCCTACAAAATTTTTAAGGATTTGCATGCCGTCCGGTGTTAAAATCGATTCCGGATGGAACTGAATCCCATAAACCGGATGATCCCGATGCGCCACCGCCATAATGGTCCCATCCTCACTATTGGCGGTGATTTCCAAGGGACCGGGGTCGTTGACCACAATCGATAGGGAGTGATACCGACCAGCCAAGAAGTTCTGGGGAACGTCTTGGAAGATCCCGCCGCCCCGGTGATGCACGCGGTCCGCCTTGCCATGCATCAAGCGCACCGCGGGAACCACCCGCCCACCGTAGGCAACCCCAATCGCCTGATGACCCAGGCATACGCCAAGGACCGGGATCATGGCCCCGGCACGCCGCACCAGATCCACAATCATGCCGGCCTCTTCGGGTCGGCCGGGTCCTGGTGAAATGACAATTTGTTGCGGGCCGAGAGTCATGACTTGGTCCACGGTCACTTCATCGTTCCGAACCACTTCGACGTTTTGGTCCAAAATCCCAAGATACTGCACGAGATTGAAGGTAAACGAGTCATAGTTGTCAATGACCAAAATCATAACCATTCCTCCTCTCCGGGCTCCAAGACCGAAAGTGCAGCGCTGGCCTTGTTCAAAGATTCCTCATATTCCCGTTGCACAAGAGAATCGGCGACAATGCCGCCTCCGGCTTGAACCGTGACATGCCCGTCTTTAACGTCCAGAGTGCGAATGGCAATACAGGTGTCGAGATCTCCCCGGTGGGAAAAATACCCCACGACTCCTCCGTAGGTACCACGGGCGCTAGGCTCCAATTCTTCAATCAGTTCCATCGCCCGGATCTTAGGAGCACCGGTCAAGGTGCCAGCGGGAAACGATGCCGCCAAGGCATCGAGTGCGTCAAATTTTGGGGTTAAGTGACCTGTGACTTCCGACACAATGTGCATCACATGAGAGTAGCGCTCAGGTTGCATAAACTCGGTAACCGCTACGCTTCCATACTCGGAGACGCGACCTAAATCGTTACGGGCTAGATCCACTAACATGACGTGTTCGGCACGTTCCTTGGGATCGTGAATCAGTTCCTCCCAAAGCGCTTGGTCTTCCTGGACTGACTTTCCGCGCGGTCTAGTCCCCGCGATCGGTCGGTTACTCACTACCCCCTGGGTCACCCGGATCAAAGCTTCGGGTGAGGCACCCACCAAGGTCCGACGCGGTGTTTCAAAGTAGAACAGATAGGGCGAGGGGTTAACATGGCGTAGCTTCCGATAAAGGTTAAAGGGATCCCCAACAATATCGGCGGACAAGCTTTGAGACAAAACCACCTGAAAAATATCTCCGGCAACAATGTGGTCTTTGGCACGGGCGATCATCTGGTCATATTGCCCGCGATCCAGATTGGACTGAACGGGGCCCACACGCTGTACCCGAGGTTCGGCCAACATGAGGGGTTGCCGCAAACCCTCCACTAGCATTTGCAATCGGGTCTTGGCTTGGTCAACTTGCTCCCGGTCCGTTTCCACAATCACGGTTAACTGATGCCGAGCATGGTCAAACGCCACGATAGCTTTAGGCCACACCCACTCCCAGTCCGGCCCGCGCTTGACATGACGCCGAGGCAACTTTTCCAGACGACGCACCCATTCATACCCGAAATATCCAACCGCACCTCCGGAAAACGGCAATTCCACGCCGGATGGAACCGCAACCCGTTGTCGTTCGGATTGCTGGCGCAATAGCACCAGGGGATCGTCCGCAACCTGGGTTCCGTCAGGGCTTACCAAAACCGCCTGCCCATCCGCCTCCAGGAGTCTGGCCCATTCTCCAATCCCGATAAAGGAAAACCTGGCAATCTTCTCATCACCCTCCACACTTTCCAACAACGTGTGGGCGCCAAACGGCCGTAGTCGCAAGAATCCCGAAATGGGGGTAATCTGGTCCACAATATAGCGTTGCACGACGGCGACATGTGCACTGTTGCCATCATTCCATACTTCCATATCTCCATTGGCTTCAAAGAACCCCATGATTTCCCTCCGCAAAAATAAAAATGCCTTCCTCCCACCTAGGGACGAAGGTTACTCCGCGGTACCACCCTGATTAGACTCTATCGAGTCTCTCTTGTCCAATACGGGACGAATCCGATATTGTCTTCCCGGCTAACGGTGGAAGCATCCGGCCAAGCCTACTACTATTTCGGTTGGCAGCTCCTGGGCCCATTCCCGTTGGTCTGTCCCGCCGATTTTCCACCTACATCGGCTCGCTGGAGAGACTTCACAA
>JAKADW010000045.1 GCA_021820165.1 Bacillota bacterium | reverse complement strand
CTCAAATTCGATTCGTGGGACGTCGATCATGGTGAGGTTACTACGCTCAAAGAGGGCATTATACGGCCAAATCAACCATTCCCGCATCGGGCAGCGGACACTGCCATTACCTCACCGATGGACACGTTACTCATCAGGCAGATCGTGCTGGGAGGCTAGCATGGAGCGCAGTTCACGCAAGGTATTGTGGCCCTCCTCCCAGGTCGGGCTGGTGGCTCCGATTAGGCGATCTGCGTAGGGGGTGGACACGCGGGGTGCACGCGCCGGCCGCTCGCGCTCGGTCTCCGCGGTCAGCAGGAGCGCCATGGCCGCGTCTCGAGCCGCTTGGCGCAGCGTCGCCCAATAATTGTCGAGCTACTCGCGGAATGTCAGGGCGCCCGTGTTTTTGAACGTTCCCCGCCTCACGCACATAGCGCCCCTCTTCGGGATCCCATCCAAACATCGGTTGCGGTTCAAACGGGACCCAAGTCCGTTGTTTCCGTGCCACCGCTTCGCGGTCCGCATAGATAATGGGCAGCTCAGTCCGGAGAATGTCCACGTCCCGGGCCGCACTAGACAGCAAGTTAACGGCGCGCGCGAGGCGGTCGCGACACCGGTCGGCCGTCGCAGGTTCCACTAACACGCGGTCGGCTTTCTCAATGAGACCCATCTCGCGGTCCACATCCTGAATCGCTCGATCGATTCGATCGCCCGGGGAAATCGGCCCGCCGTCATGTTGCGGCTCGATCTGGTAGGGTGTCCCGCCATGCCGCTGGAACGCTTCGTACTCAGGGTTTTCGATGACATACGTGCGCCCCGCGTCGACCTCGCCGGTAGCCAGATTCATCCAGCGTGCCTCGTACACTGGCGGTGGGAGTGCCGCCGGTGGGGTGGTCATGACCCGGGGCAGCGCGCTAACGGCCCCCTCTTCGTGCGCTGCTAGGGCCAATGCCTCTTTATGGTGGTCCATATGGGCATAGATCAAATCGTCCTCCTGTAGTCCCGGTCCTGGGCGCATCTGCGCTCCGCACGTGTAGACCCACACCCAGTGCCCGTATGCCATGGTCATCGCCTCCTCGATCGTAGTATGTTAGAACAGGACCTCGGGCTACGGGCTCGGATCGAACAACCCGCCATCCCAGCCAAATCGCCCCGCATTCCGCGGCACATGACGTGAGCGTTCTCCCGGCGTCTGGTCCCGGCCGGATTGTGGTTTCTGACGACGGTCTTGCAGCATTCGCTCCCTCATGGTTTCTTATCCTAACGACTCGGGGTCGGCGTAGACTAAGGCGTCTTCGGCCCCGGGTGGGCCACGGTCTCCGTGAGTATTCAAGTAATCAGGTGGGTTGCCGCTATTCAGACAGCCCCTATCGCATGGCGCCTCGGGCCTTCACTCGCGGAGGAGTCGCGTGAAAGAAGTCCTCTTTCTTCCAGATTATGTTCTCACTCACGTTAGGATAGCGATAGTGAATCTCGGGAGGCGGATGCGATGGATCTCACCTTGGCCCCGAAAGTCCAATGATATCCAAGCCCGCAGCAGACGCTGTTGCTCCAGCAACCCGTCGAGGCCTAGCACAACGGATGCAATGACGCCTCGGCAATTGTTGACGCGACGCACACCCTCCAGCAAGCCGCGCTGCATGCGGACACTTATAGGCCCCTGCGAGTCCATCGTCTGCACTTCCGGGGGAGTCGCGAGCCCCGCCTTCGGGCGGGGTCGTTGACAGCGGTCGAAATGCCGGAAGCCAGTCACCCCCGGACTCCAACCAATGAACCGACACACGTTGTCCAACGGTCAGTGTCTCAAGTGTGGCCTCGACGATTTCGGTCAGTAGGCGAAAGCCTTCATCCATATCCACGAAGGCGAGCACATAGGGCAGCTTTTGCTGAAAGTAGGGATGACCGTGACGGTGGAGCACCGTGTGCGAGTAAATGGTGCCCATGCCTAAAGAAGGCAGCCACCGTAACCGGGTGCCGAGGCAGCCCGTGCAGTGGCTCCTCGGGTAGAAGACCACTGTTCCACAGTCGGTGCATACTTGATACATCAGTTGACGCTTTCTGAGGTAGGCGTAATAGCGTTCGCTATCCGGCTCTGGAAAACGGGCGCTCGGGCGCTCGAGATGTGAATCCATCATTTTAGTCCCTCCCCAAAATCACGGTGGCCCCGGCATGACGGGTCCCTAATTGTCCCCCGTTGCCGTGTACCACAGCCAAGCGTGCCTCCGCTACTTGGGCCGACGACTCGCCCCGCAACTGGCGCGCCGCTTCAATCAGCAAAAAGATGCCCCGCATCCCCGGATGATTTGAGGAAAGACCACCGCCGTCGGTATTCAGCGCTGGTCCGCCGGGGATGTCAAAGGCCAACCGTCCATTGGCTACATAAGCGCCACCCTCACCTTTGGCGCAAAATCCTAAATCCTCTAAACTGGCTAAAACGGTTATGGTGAAAGAATCATAGATCATGGCGACATCTATTTCCTCTGGACGAACCCCGGCCTGACCGAACGCCTCCGGCCCCGAGCGTGCGGCTGCCGTTACGGTAATGTCCCGCTTATTGTCTGGGTACCCGACGGCCTCGCCGCTCCCAAGAATCCAGACGGGCCGATGGCGGGTCTCTCGGGCCACTTCGTCGGACGCGATTACAACCGCTCCGCCGCCATCGGAAATCATGCAGCAATCCAATAGATGAAGAGGATCGGAAATCATCGGGGAATGAAGCACATCGCGGACGGATAGATTCCCGACATCGCGAAAGCCTAAATCCTGCATCGCTTTCACCGCCTGGGGATTCCTCATGGCATGGCGACGGGTAACCACGGCAATTTCCGCAAGGTCCTCCGGGCGGGTGCCATATTGGTGCATGTGGCGGCGAGCGACCAAGGCATAGTTGGCAATCAAGGTTAGTCCCCAGGGATCTTCGATGTTTCCGCTAGGCGTCGGCATCCCTTGGGTCATCCGCCCGCCGGTGCCAATCGCCCGCCGGTCGCGCTTGGCCGTCGACCCATAGGTGAGAAGAGCCACACGGGCTCGACCCGCCTCGATGTCGCGGCGGGCATGCGCCGCATGAAACTCGTACGAACTTCCCCCGACGGCAGTACCGTCGATCACGCACCCGCGGATTCACCTGGAGATATTCCGCCATCATCACTGGAGACATCCCCGAAAACGCCTCGCCCGCGTCGTAGAGGGCGTCCACGTCGCCCCAGCCAAGGCCAGCGTCCTCCAAGGCTCTTTGAGCGGAACTGGCCTTGATATTTAAGGCGCTGATATCGTCTTGAACGCGCCGCTCCGGGAATTCCGCGATCCCCACGATGGCCGCCTTTCGCATATTATTGGGCCTCCTCCTGAGACGGTTGACGCCAGACAATGAGGGCATCCAACACCTCGATGGTATGACCGCTCACCCATAGTGGGTTGATTTCCAATGTATCCAGATGATCGCCAAGTGACTCGGCCAATTGCCCGACGGAAAAAATCACATCGGTGAGACGCTCCACATCGGCTTGTGGTTGACCACGGCCCCCCTTTAACACGCGGCTACCACGGAGTTCGTCCAGCATGACCCGGACCTCGCCACGACTTACCGGAAGCACCCGGATGGCACGATCTTGGAAGATTTCCACCCAAATGCCTCCCAACGCCACCGTCAGCACCACTCCCCACCCGGGATCACGACTGAGAGACACCAAAAGTTCGTGTCCTTGACGCCGCATCGGCTCGATTAAAATGCCTTCAATATTGGCCCCCAGGGCCGCGTTTCTAAGTCGCCTCAAGAGGTCTTCCGCCGCTCCCTCTACCGCCTCGGGATCTCGAATATCTAATACCACACCACCCACGTCACTTTTATGCACCACCTCATCCGAGGCAATTTTAAGCACCACCGGATAGCCGATCCGCTCCGCTATCATCCTGCACTCCTGGGGGTTTCGCGCCAAGGCGGCCGGCGTCACGGGGATTCCGGCCGCTTCTAATAGATGACGGGCTCGCCATTCCCCCCACACACCTTCCGGCCGTTGCGGACCAAGGTCCAACAGCACCCGTCGAGGAGGACCCACCTCCTCTGTCGCTAGTCGCCGACGTTGATGCCACCAAACGGCCCGACGGAGCACACGAAGTCCATGCTCAATCCCACCTAACACCTGAATGTCGGCGGCCTCAATCATCTCCTGGGCCAGCTCGGGAATATCAGTGAGCGTCTCCGTGGCAGCTAGCAGCGGTTTATTGGCCTTGGCCTTCAGCTCGCCCAACGCCCTGAAGGCGGCACGAAACCGTTCAGGATTAGGGCTTCGATGAGTCGGCAAGGTCACGAAGGTGAGTAGAAAGTCGAAGTTCTCGTCGTCCACGGCTACCTCAAGGGCACGACGCGTGAGGCTCGGATCCACCACCACGTAGCCCGTCACGTCTAGCGGGTTGTGCAAGGTCGCAAAAGATGGCACAACCGTCCTCAGGCGCGCCTTCACCCCGGGCGAGAAGTCGGGCAATTGGAGTCCCTCTTCGTCGGCCCGATCGGCGACGATATCAGAAGCCCCACCAGAGGGCGTGATGACTCCCATGCGCGTCCCCGTCAAGGGCGGGGCGCTTCCTAAAAATCCGGCTGTTAGCAACAAATCCTCAACCGATTCCACCCGTATCACTCCAAATTGCCGAAGTGCCGCGGCATTGACGGCGTCGTTGCCTACCAGAGCACCGGTATGAGCCATGGCAGTTCTTTGGCTTACGGAACTTTTCCCGACTTTTAGAGCGACCACCGGCTTACCCGCCTGAAAAGCCCGCTGGGCGGCATGGCGAAAAGCGCCGGCATCGCGAATCGACTCGAGAAAGAGCGCAATCACGCGGGTTGCCGGATCATCAATCAAATATTCCATCACGTCGGTGCAAGCGACCATCATTTCATTGCCCATAGATACCAACAGAGAGAGGCCAATGGCATGATTGCGAGCAAAACCCAGGGCGGTCGACGCCAAGGCGCCACTCTGAAGAATGAGCCCTACCGGTCCCCGACGAAGCGGCGGCGTCACCAAAAGACCATAGGGAACTATTCCCGCCTGAGAGTTAATGAAGCCGTTGCCGTTAGGGCCAAGGATGATCATGTCGTAGCGGAGCGCCAGTAAATGAAGGTGGGCCTCTAAGCGCGCCCCCTCGGGGCCGGTCTCCGAGAACCCGGCCGTAAGCACGACCGCGTAATGGATTCCCATTTCCCCGGCTTCTTTGATAACCCCCGTCACCACGTCGGCGGGGACCATCACATAGAGCAAATCGGGGCGCTCGGGAAGTTCTTGAAGCGAGGCATAGGCTCTTTGACCATGAACGTGCCGATGCCGCGGGTGAACGAGATAGACCGGCCCGGAAAATCCGCACTGCTGGAGATTCTGAAAGGTATTGAGGGACCAGCGCGAGTTGTCGGTCGCCCCAACCAACGCCACCGAGTGAGGCCGAAACAGCCCATCTAGACGTTCTTTCAGAGAGCCTATTTGACTCATCGGATGCCCTCCTCTCAGCGGCTGTCCTTGGGAAGCCCTAAGACCCGTTCAGCAATCACATTTTTTTGAATCTCTGAGGTGCCGGCAAAAATCGTCTCCGCCCGGGACCACAAAAAATCCCGGTGCAAGCTGCCGCCGCCTTCACTGTCGAGCCCTCCGCTATAGGGCATAGCACCTCCTAGTACCTCCATGGCTAACTCCCCGAGTCGCTTATGCATCTCGCTGTAGTAAAGCTTCAACATCGACGCCTCAGGACCGAGCCGGCTTCTCTGCTGCAACTGGGTGATGACTTGGTAGCCATGAAGCCGAAGAATCTCAATATCGCTCCAAAGCTTCATCAGGCGATCGCGATAGTGGGGGTCTTTGGCAATCGAGCCATTGGCACCTTCCGCCCGACGCGCTACCCCGAGCAGGGTTTCAAACTCCCTCAAGTAGTGGGCATGACGGCCGACAATCGTGGTGCCACGTTCAAACGACAAGATGGTGTTGGCTACTCGCCAACCATCGTTGACCGCCCCCACCACATTCTCCCGGGCCGTCCGTGCTCCATCAAATGTCACGCTGTTGAAATGCGCCTCACCCGTTAACTGCACTAACGGCTCGACCTTGACGCCCGGTTGATGCATGGGCACCAGAAAGAAGGTAATGCCCCGATGCTTGGGCACCGAGGGATCCGTACGCGCCAAGACAAAACACCAGTCGGCCAAGTGCGCATAGGAGGTCCAAATCTTCTGGCCCGTGATCACCCACTCATCGCCCTCTAGTACGGCCCGGGTGGTCAATGACGCCAAATCGGACCCCGCATTGGGCTCCGAATAGCCCTGGCACCAAATTTCCTCACCGGCTAAAAGCGGCGGGATAAAACGGCGCTTTTGGGCCTCGTTGCCTTCCACCAACAAGGTGGGACCCAAGAGTCCCCGGCCAAGACCGTTGACCCCAGCGGGCGCGTTGGCCCGCGCGCACTCTTCCGAAAAAATGACCTGCTCGACCCAGGAAAGCCCTTGCCCGCCATATTCTTGGGGCCACGAGATGCCCTGAAATCCATGGGCGTAGACGGTACGTTCCCACCATATCCCCAGTTCGGCCTGCGCCGAAGCGCCCGTGGGGATAGGATGCTTGGGCGTCCCCCATCCATCGGGCAGGACTTCTTGGAGAAAGGTACGGACCCGTTCCCGAAAAGCTTCGTGCTCGGCATTAAATTGTAAATCCATAGCCATCCCCCTCCTCTTCCCCGCGGTCAATCACCAGCCGCGCCATCTCTTCCCGTAAATCTGTGGCCCGACCGAGTTCGGAGGCCAATCGCCAGGCACGCTTGAAATAGAGGTGCATGTCGCTCTCCCAGGTAAAGCCAATCCCGCCATGGAGTTGAATCGCATCGCCCGTCACCCGGCGAGCAGTGTCACTCGCATACGCTTTGGCCATGGCGGCATAAAGCGGACTCTCGGGACTCTTCTCGCTCACCAACCAGGAAGCATAGCGATTCGCGACGCGCGCGCTTTCCAACATGAGATAGTCGTCGGCGGCCGTATGCTTGACCGCCTGAAAGCGACCCACCGGTCCCCCGAACTGTTCGCGCACTTTGACATAGTCCAAAGCGCGTCGAAACGCCTCTTCCGCCACCCCTAACGCCTCTTGGGCAAGGGCGACAAGCCCCATGGTGTGGGCAAAAGCCCAGGCTTCCCGCCCCCCGGCCACCAGCTCCCCGTCCCGCACTCGGTAGCCGTTTAAAGAAATGGCCCCTAAGGGGTAGGAACCATCCATGCTCTCCAAAGACTCGACGCTCACCCCTTCTTGGGTCGGGTCACACAAAACCAACATGATAGCATTGACATCCGTGGCATAAACGGGCATCAGCACCACCCCTGCGGCTTCAAGAAAGGGCACGAATTTGCGTCGGCCGTAAAGACGCAACACGCCACCCTGCCGTACGGCCTGCACCCCCTCCTGACCGAATCCGTCTTTGACATTGCCCCAAGCCAGAGTGGGAATGACCGTACCGCTCACCATCGCCGAAAGCCAGTGCTGTTTCTGGGCCTCGTCTCCATACCGATCCACTAGGGTGGCTGCCACATAGTTTTCAATCAAGGGGAAGGGCAACAAGGTTTGACCGGCGGCTTCGAACACCAGCGCAGAGTCTAAGAGTGTTAACTCGCTACCCCCGTATAGTTCGGCGGCACCCGCACCCAAGATCCCTTGATCGGCTAAGGTCCCGGCCAGGCTCTTGGCTACTTCGGCCCCGGTCTCGTAGGTTTTCCGGCAGAGCGCGGGGCCCGCCTCTTGGCGGAATAGACCCAAGACGCTCTCGTACATCATGTGCTGTTCATCAGAAAAGCTAAATTCCATGGAAATCCCCTTTCCCTGTGTGTCCTCTACGGACACTGACAAAGTCCCTAATCGCAGCGGCCACCGTGCTTGGATCCTCTTCTTGAACCCAGTGGGCCGCCCCTTGAACGACATGGGTCTCAACCCTCGGCTGCGCACGAAGCACGGCTTTCTCCCAGTCGGAAACCTTGGGCTGGCAGTACGGATCCTTTCCCCCCCAAATCATCAGAACCGGCTTTTCAATGTGGCCGAGGACCACCAAGGGATTGACGCGACTGGAGTGGGTGTTGCGCATACGACGGGGTCCGAGCCGAGTCCGCCAAATATTGTGATAGGTGGTGTAGATCGCCTGAGACGACACATTGGCAGGTTCACCAAAATGAATGGCCCGTAAGTTGGCCTCCACGACAGCAAGGCGGTCATCAAAGAGCGGTTCGGGCGGGAAGCGCCGTTCTTCAACGCGCCAGTGACGAGACGCATCGCCCACCCGCCCTACCAGCGAGACCAGAACCCCGGCCTCAGCTAACCCAGGATCGCGCTCCATTAGGGAAAGCGCCAGATAGGCTCCAAATGAGTAGCCGCCGAGCACCGCGCCGCGGAGTCCTAATTGCGATATGGCGCCGGCCAACGTCTCAAGGTAGCCGGGGAAGTCAAAATTCCCGAGCCAGTCGTCGGACTCCCCATAACCCGGCATGTCAAGAAGCCAAAGGTCCAAGTCAGATAGCGCGGGGAGAAGTGCCGCCCAGTGGGTCCAGCTACCGTAGACGCCATGGAGCAATACCACTTGAGGGCCGCCACCCGGGCGATGAACCACATGGATTCTCATGTTGTCCACGGAGATGAATAGATGGGTGAGACCAGAGTCGTGCCAGCAAGTGGCAACCTCTTGGAGACTTTGCTCAAGACTCATAGCCGGAAGGGCTGTGGGTCGTGCCGCTCGAACCATTCGGATGGCTTCGTCGTACGAATGTCCCGCGTATGCGAGCGCTAGGGCCGCCACCGCCGCCGTACGGGAGTTGCCAGCCTGGCAGTAGATGCCCACGACTTCCCCCGCTCGAGTCTCGTCAAGGACCCATCGCGCCGCCTGACTTAACATGGCCTGTTGACCCGGCCGCTCGTCTTGGAGCGGGAAATGGGCTACTGGCACACTTAAACAGAGAGGTGACGCTTCGGCGCGTAGGTCCACCAAACGGGTGGCTCCCTTACGGACCATTTCTAGGGCCTCGCTGGCGTCCCCGAGCCAAATATGCCGATTCAACCGATTCATCGACGATTCGACCCTGTCATGGTGGCGTCTCGAAAACGCAGCACGGCCGTGCCACTAAGAGCCGTGCGCCCATCGGCATGGGTTAAGGCCAGGTCCAAAGAGGCCTTCCCATCCTCACCCACCGACACCACCCGAATGGTTGCTCTCAGGAGATCGTGGGGCTCCACCATGGCCCGAAACCGTACTCCATAGCGCTCGAGTTGAGAGCCTGGAGGGGCGGCCTCGCCAAGTACCCGCGCTAGCACCCCCATGCTTAGCATGCCGTGGGCGATGACACCAGGAAGCCCAAAACTTCGAGCACGCTCTTGGTCGTAATGAATGGGATTAAAGTCGCCCGAAGCCCCCGCATAGCGGACGATGTCCTCCCGACTCAATTGAAACGGGCCTACCTCGACTGTCTCGCCGGCTTCCCACACGTTAGGCCACCCCCTTCGGAATAATCAGCACCGACCGCGACTGAAAGGCCAATGTGCCATCGGCGTGGCATCCCTCGGTAAGAAGGGTCACCAGCGTCATGGGCCCACGACGGCCTTTGACCTCACGGACCTCGGCCAACCAACCGGAGACACTAATTCGGTCGCCAGCCGTCATGGCCCGTCCGTAGAGAAACTCTTGCTCACCGTGAATCACCCCTGCCCGCGGCATCGTAAGCCCGGGGATGGGATTTCTCGTGAGCGTAATGGCAAAGGTTGGCGGGGCCAGAAGACTCGGGTACCCCGCCGCACGGGCCGCCTCTTCGTCGAAATAGATCGGGTTAGTCTCGCCCAGGGCCTGAGCAAAACGCCGAATGGTCCCCTTTTCGATTTCAGTAACGGCAACAATGCTCCGTGCCCCGATCCAACCCGGGTCAACGTCAAACATGTGCCTCCTCCCCTCCTAAACCCTCCGGCCCTCCGTCGACGTAGAGCACGGTACCGTTGATGTATGGAGATCGGGCGATAAACAAAACCGCCTCGGCCACATCGTCGGGCGACCCGAGGAGCCCGACCGAGCGGCGTGCTGCCGCCCGGTTAATAAGCTCGGGATTACTGTCGTAGAGAACCTGCTTGGCCGCCTCGGTAAGAATCGGCCCGGGGGCCACGCAGTTCACCCGCACCCGGGGCCCCCATTCCGCTGCCAGAGTCCGAGTCATGTTCACTAGGCCCGCCTTGCTGGCGCCGTACGCGACCATGTTCGGTGCCATGTCACGTCCGGCCGTCGATCCGATGTTGATAATCGCCCCGCCTTGCCGCTCCAAGAGCGGCAAGAAGGTCCGCGAGACGATGAAGGGACCAGCCAGATTAATGGCGACCACGGCAAGAAAACCCCGCGGCGATAAGTTCCGTGCTGGAGCTTTGAACGAGCCCCCAGCGTTGTTCACTAAGAGGTCCAGGTGGCCATAGCGTTCCTCCACCATTTGGGCGGCCGCTTCCACTTGTTCAACCTCTCGCACGTCGGCGGGAACCACGAGGGCATCCTTCATCTCCGGCCAGCGCGCCACGACGCGGGACAGCTTCTCGCGGTCGCGGGCCATAAGC
>JAKADW010000044.1 GCA_021820165.1 Bacillota bacterium | reverse complement strand
GCGGTGATGAAACTGATCAGGACGCAAGCGAGCTAAGTCGTAACGACGATACCCACCCGCGGTACGTTCATCGGGTATCAGTTTACCTTCATGCTCCCATCGACGTAACGTCGAGGGAGTCACGCCTAAAAATTCGGCTGCTTCACGAATGCCCACAAGTGTCCGGTTCATACCTAAATTATACAACCATGGATAACTATGGGTAAAGGTTTATGAAACGGTTAAAACCCCTTCCTGGCCGCTCCGTATGGTGGTCTCCGGGATTATTGTGCTATGGGGAATGTTCAGCGGTCTATTGGGGATGGTGCACTCGGCTATTTTGGCGGGCGTGCTGTTGGCGCTGGGGGGATTTAGCTACGCCCCCTACAACATCCTCTTTTCCGTGTGGCGCCAAAAACTGGTGCCCGATGCCCTTCGTGGTCGGGTGTACGGGGTGATTAACGGCATGATGGGACTCGGGCTTCCTCTCGGGCAGGCATTGGGAGGGGTCCTAATCGGGATCGTGGGCCCTCGGGGGACGGTGGTTATTGGCGGCAGTCTCTGCTTGGCGCTTGGTATTAGTGTTTATTTGCGGCCGGACTGGTGGCGGGAGCCCTCCTCTTTGGCGGAGATGGGGCGGGCGGGATAAGGGTAATTTTTTCCTTCCGTGGTACACTCCTTTTATGGACATGTGGCATATTCTTATTGGTCGGCCGTTAAAGACCACGGAGGTCCAAGGTGAGGAAATTGGGTCCTCAGAAGGGCTGGCTGCCCTATCGCTAGATGCGCTGACATCAGTGGCTTACGGGCCGGAAGCCATCGCCATTGTGTTGGTGGGGATTGGAGTAGCCGGGATCCGGTACCTATTACCGGAATCTTTAGCGATCACGGGACTTCTGGCACTCTTGGTGACGTCGTATAGTCAGGTGATTGACGCCTATCCCAAAGGGGGAGGAGCCTATGCGGTCTCCCGGGAAAATCTTGGAGTGGGGGCGAGCCACCTGGCGGCCGCGGCCTTGCTGGTGGACTATACGCTAACCGTGGCCATTTCCATCGCCGCCGGTGTGGGTGCGCTATCTTCCGCCTGGCCGGTTTTGATTCCTTGGACGGTGCCCCTCTGTTTGGCCCTTTTGGCGGTGGTGACCATCTTGAACCTCCGTGGCGTGGGAGAAAGTGCGCGAGCGTTTTTGTTGCCCACTTTTGTCTTCATTATTGGTCTGTTAGCGGTGCTGGCGTGGGGATTTATTCATCCCCATTTAACCCATGCCGTGCACCACATTCCTCGTTCAGCGCCGCCAGTGGGTGCGTTTTTTCTCATGAAAGCGTTTGCCGCCGGCTGCACCGCTCTTACCGGCGTGGAGGCCATCGCCAACGGGGTACCGCTATTCCGCCAGCCCCGTCAACTTCGAGCGAAGCGCACCGAGTGGCTTCTGGGAATCATCCTGGCGGCCATGCTTATCGGCATCGCCGTCTTGACCATGCGCTTTGGCGTCGTTCCTGGGGGGAATCGGAGCTTACTGAGTAAAGTGATGACGGGATCGGTGGGACGGAGTTGGGTGTTCTATGTGGTGTCATTGGCTATCGCGACAGTGCTGGGACTGGCGGCCAACACCTCTTTTGGGGGACTCCCCGTGCTCACCAGCCTTCTGGCCCGCGATCGATTTTTGCCGCAGTCGTTTGCCATCCGTGGGGATCGCTTGGTCTTTGAGCGCGGGGTGTGGGTTTTGGCAGTGGGAGCGGCAGTGCTATTGGTGGCCGTGGGCGGGAATACCCAGGCGCTCGTGCCCATGTTTGCCATTGGCGTGTTCACAGGCTTTACCCTCTCGCAGTTGGGCATGGTGTTTCATTGGCGGAAGGCTCGCCCACGGGGATGGCTAGCCCGGGCGGCGTTAAACGGTGCGGGTGCCATCGCGACCGGTATTGCCACTTTGCTATTTGTCACGACCAAATTTCTGGAAGGCGCTTGGGTGGTGGTGGTGGCCATCCCACTTTTGATTTGGATGTTCCGGCGCATCCATCGTTATTATCAGCGGGTTGGGGAGCAATTGGGCATTGGGCGCTTGCCTTTACCCGTGGTCCCCCGTCCGCGACCCTTGGTGGTGGTGCCGATTACCCCCAGCTTGTCGGAGCTAACCCGTCGGGCGCTGGATCACGCGCTTTCGCTGAGTGATGAGGTCATTGCGGTGGTGGTGTTATTCACCGAACCCGAGGATGAAGGGGCTATCAACCCTCGTGCTGAACAATTTCTGGACGAGTGGAAGCGGTGGAACCCGCCGGTGCGCCTCTCGGTGTTGAAGTCCCAATACCATTCCGTGGTGCGCCCATTGCTTCGATTCATCAGTACCATTGAACGGCAATCCGGGGAGCGGGTCTTGGTGCTCGTTCCCGATGTAGTGCCGGATGGGCTTGGTGCGGAACTTCTGCACAACAAGCTCGGCTCTGCCATTACCCAGGCGCTGAGAAAGCGTACCGATGTGGTGATTGGTACTGTGCCCATGCACTTTCCCGATTCCGACAGGAAATCTTCGCCTGCCGAGGAAAAACCGGGCCGCTCAGGTTAGACAATCGCGACCGCTTAGTCTACCATACCTTCAGAGCACTTGGGGGAGGCGAACGGTGAGAAGAGGGCGGGTTCTATGGCAAGTCGCGCTGGGAGCCGGGATTCTATGGATGCTGGCACTATCTCGCCTGGCGTTCTTGTGGCATGCCCAGTACCGACAAACCTTGCTTGCCCTGGCCACCATAGCGGAGATCCATCAGGTAAAGTCGCCCATCTTAAAGGCTCATCTCCTTCATATGGCGGCCCAACTCCTTGGGGTATCGCATGTTCCGCCAGCCCTCGGCCAAGAGACAAAAGATTTAAATGCTGCCGCATTGGCAAGCTTACATCATCTTGCCGCCAGTCAATGGCTGGTGTCGCCAGCCCTTTGGGTGGTGGGTTTGGTGGTTATGGCCGTGGCCTTTTACTGGATGAAGGAAGGGCGGATTGCTCATCTGGAGACTGAGCACCGGCGACTGAAAGACCAGTTGCTGGCTATTGCCCGAGGATGGTCATCGCTCGGAACCGAGTCGGACCCAGAAACGGCCATGCACAGCATCTTACGCGAGGTGTCACAACATACGGTGGTGCGCCGAGCGGCCATCTATCGTCTCACGGGCGACCGCGCCGAGAGTCTCCACCTCTATGCCAACCACGGCAAACTGGAACTCGCGACCCGCCCGGTTCCGGCCATGTTTTTGGAACCTGAACGGGGACTTCTCGGGGAGGCGCTAGGATCCAATCAACCGCGCTACAGTGGCGACGATGGCTCATCGGGCTATCTTATCCCTGGCGTGCGACTTAGTCGCGTGGCAGTATTCCCCTTGCGTTATCAGGAAAAGCCCTGGGGGATTTTGCTATTGCAAGCGGATCAGAACGGTTGGTTTTCCACCTATCGGGACCTCTTAGAAGTCTTGTCGCAACAGATCGCTATTGCGGCGGCGAGCGCCGATGCTCTAGAACAAGATCGACTGCATCGGCTTAGGGAGGAGCGGGCTCACATGCAGGCGGAGATTTTGGCCAATGTCTCGCATGAGCTTCGCACCCCGTTGGGGCTGGTCAAAGGCTACCTGGAAACATTGCAGCGGGCGGGGGAGCGGCTTGCGGTCGATACTCGGCGGGAGTTTCTCTCCGTGGCGGTTCAGGAAACCGGGGAATTAGAAATGTTAATTGACCAATTGCTGACCATGTCCCAATGGGATAACGCCGAGTGGCCCTTTGAGCCCCGCTGGTTCCCGCTGGCACCATGGCTATTGCAGCTTTTGGACCGCTATCCGGTGTGGGACCGTGAGCGGATTCAGGTGCGCGGGGGCGACCGCTTGCCCCATTTGTATGGCGATCCTCGCGCTCTCACCACGGCCGTCAGCGACCTTCTGCAGAATGCCTTAAAGTATTCTTCGAACGAGGTCAAGCTGACATTTCGGGAGCAACCGGAGGGCTGGATGGTCGAGGTCCGTGACTTCGGTCCGGGTGTGCCCAGTGCTGACGTGGAGAAGATTTTTGAACGCTTCTATCGGTCACCGCAGCATGCCAAATCGGAGATTCGGGGATCAGGCTTGGGCTTGGCGATTGTTAAGAGCGTGGCCGAGGCCCATGGGGGGCGGGTACGAGCGGACAACCTTGGGGATCCGCCCGGATTTCGTGTGGTGCTGACGCTTCCTTGGGGAAAGCTGGAGGAGGGCCACGATGGAGGAGCAAACCGGCTTAGTATTGGTCATTGACGACGAAGCCAAATACCGTCGACTCATTACAACCAACCTGAAAATGGCCGGTTACGACGTGGCTGAGGCAGCCAACGGCCATGAGGCGTTAACCCTCATTTATGATCGGGAACCCGATGTGGTGCTTTTAGATTTACGGCTTCCGGACATGGATGGTTTTCACCTCTGTGAGCGCATTCGAAAGCTTTCGTCGGTACCCGTGATGGTGCTCACAGCACTAAATTCCGAGGCGGACACCATTCAAGCCCTGGATCTGGGAGCGGATGACTATCTTGCCAAACCGTTTTCGCCCGGCGAAATGCTGGCCCGTATCCGTGCACTTTTGCGGAGAAGCCGGGATTTGCTGCAGGCTGAGGACGCCGGCTGTGGCGACATTCGCCTATTAAAGGATACCCGCGAACTGGAAGGACCTACGGGCCGGGTCCGGCTGACCCCGATTGAATGGAAGCTCTGTCAAGAGTTGACTGCTCATTGCGGAAAGGTGCTAACCCACGAGCATTTGTTGGGGAAAGTCTGGGGTCCCGGCTACCAAAGCGAACATGAATACCTCCGGGTATACATCCGACGTCTCCGGGGCTACCTAGAGCCCGATCCGCATCACCCGGTATATCTGGTATCCCACGCGGGCGTGGGCTACGCTCTTTATCCCTCGCCTCACGGAGAGCGGGACTAGCCCTCCTCGTCCAAAGGCCCTTTCGGGCCATTTTTTTATGCCGTTTTTATACATCCAAGTTTTCTTTTCCGGACTTTTTTATGCAGAATTGCCCATACTAACTCAGGTCATAAGGAAGGTGAGGACAATGCTGGATGTCGAGATGATTCTTTTGGTGCTGGTTTTGCTGGGCGTCGTGCTAGCTTTGCTTCACTATTTAGAGCGCCTTTAGGCGTGGAGGAGGCTATCTCGTGACAGGTGGAATTTTGTTGGGCCTGGCGGTGGCCGTCAGTATTTATTTGGTCTACGTCATCATTCACCCTGAGAAATTCTAGTCGGCTGAGGAGATGATTGAGTGTCGCTGCAAACGGTAGCTGTGTGGGTGGTGGTCATTGGGATATTCCTAATCACCGTCAAACCCCTCGGCACGTATATCGCCAAGGTCTTTTCATTTGAGCCCACGTTCTTAGATCGCCCCATGCGGCCGATTGAGAACGGCATTTTCCGGCTCTTTGGGATCGATCCATCATACAACATGACCGCCAAACAATACGGGATGGCGTTAGTGTTGACCAATTTTGCCTGGATCATCATTTCGTATATCTTGCTCCGGCTGCAAGGGCATTTGCCTTGGAACCCCGAGCACATGGCGGCTGTCAATCCCCAGTTGGCATTTAACACCGCCACCAGCTTTGGGACCAACACCAACTGGCAGGCGTACGGCGGGGAAAGTACCATGTCGTACTTTTCACAGTTTGGGAATCTCGAGTTTTTACAATTTGTGACTCCGGCGGTTGGCGGAACCATGGCCATTGCCTTCATACGGGCTTTGTCCGGCAAAAAGATGGGCAACTTCTTCGTCGACCTGGTGCTTATGTGCACGCGCGTTCTCTTGCCCTTGTCGGTGGTGTTCACGGTGCTGTTGGTGTGGCAGGGCGTTCCCGAGACGCTCGCACCCTATTTGCATGTGCACAGCGTAGCAGGGCAGTCGCAGGTGGTGGCTCGCGGCCCCATCGCCAGTTGGGAGTCGATTGAGCACCTCGGTACCAATGGCGGTGGGTTTACCAATGCCAATAGCGCCAATCCGCTTGAGAATCCCACGGCGCTGAGTAACCTGTTTGAGGTTATCATGATGGGTCTCTTGCCGGTGGCCTTCTTTTATACCTTTGGCGTGATGACCGGGAGAAGAAAAATGGCCTGGACACTGATTAGTGTTGCAGGATTATTTTACCTCGGCATCTTGGCCATGGTGTACTTTCCGATGCAACTGGGCAACCCGATAATCAATGCCTTGGGTCTCCACGGGCACATCTACCGGGTGGGCACGGAACTGCGGTTTGGCATGGGGGGCACCTCAATTTTTGAGACGTCGACCATGTCCTTTACCACCGGTTCAGTAGCGAGCGCCCATGATAGTGCATTGCCGCTCACGGGTCTGGCCTATTTTGCGGCCATGTTTTTGAATCTAATTTTCGGCGGCAAGGGCGTCGGCCTCTTGAACATGCTGATGCTGGTTATCATCGCCGTGTTCCTGATGGGACTGATGGTGGGTCGGACACCCGAGTTCCTCGGGAAGAAAATCGAGGCGCGCGAAGTGTCGCTGGCGTCCATTGCGTTCCTCCTACACCCGTTTTTGATTCTGGTGGGCACGGCGCTTTCCGTGGCGTTGCCGGCTGGGCTTAAAGGCGTCTATAACCCAGGGCCCCATGGATTCTCCGAGATTTTGTATGGGATGGCGTCGGGCGCTGCCAACAACGGCTCGGCCTTCGGGGGGCTAGGGGCGGCATTGCCGTACTACGAGGTGACAATCGGCATCATCGCGGTCATTGGGCGGTTTGCGTCGGTGATGGCGATGTTCTTGGTGGCTGAGTCGCTTCTCAAGAAAAAGGCGGTTCCAGTCACCTCGGGTACCATGCGCACAGAAGGAGTGCTATTTGGGGGCGTTCTCACGGGGGCCATCATCATTCTAAATGCGCTCACCTTTTTCCCGGTGGCTGCGCTCGGACCTGTGGCGGAGCACTACCTACTGATGGCCCATCATCTCTTTTAGGTCGGCGTAAGGGAGGATTATTCGTTTATGGCAACCGCATCAGAGACATCAAGCAAAATGGGGGGGCAGTATTTCGGCGAAGTGCTGAAAGATACCTTCGTCAAACTGAACCCCGTTCAAATGATTCGAAACCCCGTCATGTTCGTGGTGGAGTTGGGAACGCTGGTGACGCTGATCTTTACCATTGGATCGGTAGGTAAACCGCTTTTCGGCTACGAGCTCTTGGTGACCATTATTCTCTTTTTCACGATTCTCTTTGCCACATTCGCCGAGTCCTATGCGGAGGCGCGCGGCCGGGCGCAAGCGGACTTCTTACGCCGGACCCGGTCGAGCACCCGAGCGAAAAAATTGAAGGACGGCGGTCAGTGGGAGTGGGTACCTGCCGAACAGCTTGAAAAAGGCTCACGGGTGCTGGTGGAGGAGAACGACCTTATTCCCAGTGATGGTGAGGTGGTCGAAGGTGTCGGCTCCGTTGACGAGTCGGCCATCACCGGAGAATCCGCGCCGGTCATTAAAGCCCAAGGCGACAGCGTGACGGGAGGAACCCGCCTGCTATCCGACCATTTGGTGGTGGAAATTACCACCAGTCCCGGAGAGACCTTTCTTGATCGGATGATTGCCCTGGTCGAGGGCGCCAGTCGGCAAAAGACCCCCAATGAAATTGCGCTGTCGGCCCTCTTAGGGGTACTGACGCTCATCTTTGTGCTGGTGGTGGTAACACTGGTTCCGCAGGCGAGCTATTTCGGGCGCCATGCGACCGACATTACGACCATGGTGGCCCTCTTAGTATGTCTCATTCCGACCACCATCGGGGCCTTGCTGTCGGCCATCGGAATTGCCGGCATGAACCGTGTGGCCCAGGTGGATGTGGTGGCCAAGAGTGGCCGAGCCGTCGAAGCCGCGGGCGATATCGACACCATTATTCTTGACAAGACGGGCACCATCACCATTGGGAACCGCATGGCCACTGAGTTTATGCCCATTCAGGGGGTCACGCCAGAAGCGGTTGCCGAGGCGGCCCTGTTGGCCTCCTTGGCTGATACCACGCCAGAAGGCCGGTCAGTGGTGGAACTAGCGCACGATGTACTCAAGCTCGAGCAGCTGCCGGAGGCGGACGGGGAACCCGTGCCCTTCTCGGCGCATACGCGAATGAGCGGGATTGACCTTAAAGATGGCCGACAAATTCGCAAGGGCGCCGTGAGTGCTATCGTCGAAATTACGGCGGCAGAAACGAAAGATGAATTAACCAAGTTGGCCGAGGCTGTCGCTGGCGAGGGGGGAACGCCGCTGGCGGTGGAGGTAGACGGGAAGGCACTGGGTGTTATACGCCTGAAGGATATTGTGAAAACGGGGCTTAAAGAGCGCTTCGACGACTTCCGCAAAATGGGTATCCGCACCATCATGGCCACGGGCGACAACCATATCACAGCCGCGGTTATTGCTCAAGAGGCGGGCGTCGATGACTTCATTGCCGAACTGAAGCCTGAGGACAAGATCGAGGTCATTAAAAAGGAGCAGGCGGAAGGAAAACTGGTGGCCATGACCGGGGACGGCACCAATGACGCGCCAGCTTTGGCTCAGGCCGACGTGGGTTTAGCCATGAACAGCGGCACCATGGCGGCTAAGGAAGCCGGCAACATGATTGACTTGGAGTCAAACCCCACCAAATTGTTGGATGTGGTCATGGTGGGAAAGCAGCTCCTGATTACCCGCGGAGCGTTGACGACGTTCTCCATCGCCAATGACGTGGCCAAGTACTTTGCCATTATCCCGGCCATGTTTGCCTCGGTGCCCGCTCTCTCGGTTTTGGGCAAGTTGAACATCATGGGATTAAAGACGCCTCATGGAGCCATTTTATCGGCGCTTATCTTTAATGCCCTGATTATTCCCGCCCTGATTCCCTTTGCAATTCGCGGGGTGAAATACCGGGCGGAATCGGCGGACAAGATGTTGGCCCGCAACATCTTCAACTGGGGTGTCTTGGGGGTCATCATTCCCTTCGTTGGGATCTGGGCCATCGACCGGGTGCTCGGCTTATTTGGACTCGCATAGGAGGAGGTGACGCACGTGAAGTATCTAAAACCACTAATTGGCGTGACCGTGTTTTTGTGGGTGCTATTGGGCTTGGCCTATCCCTTGGTAATGACGGGCATCAGCCAACTCATCTTCCCATATCAAGCGAACGGCAGCGTGATCAAGATTGGAAACCGCGTGGTCGCGTCAGCGATTGTCGGTCAATACTTTAATCAAAAGGGTTACTTCTGGGGTCGTCCTTCCGATACCGTGAATGCGACGACGCTTAAGCCGGAGCCGTACAACGCGGAAAACTCGGCGGCCAGCAACCTGGGCCCAACCAATAAGGTGCTCATCACCACCATCAAGGGGCGTATTGCCGCCTTGGAGAAGGCCAACCCAGGGCTTAAGGTCAGTCAGATCCCTCCCGATTTGGTGGAGGGGTCGGGGTCTGGCCTCGATCCCGATATTAGCGTCCAGGCGGCTCTCATCCAGATTCCGCGGGTGGCTCGGGCAACCGGATTATCTAGTCAATACCTTAAAACCTTGGTCGACCAGGCTACGTCTGGCCCGGAGTGGGGTCTGTTCGGAAGGAAGGTTGTCAATGTGACGGAGTTAAATATTGAGGTGTATAAGGCGCGACACGGCTAGAAGCCAATTTTGGAAACCAAGTCGGCGTCGGGCTCACGAGGTCCGGCGCCGACTTTTTACGGGCTGATGCGATGCGATGATGCGCATCGGACGCCAGCGGCCCTGAGGATGTTACGAAAGGATGTCTCTCACCTTCTCTATGGGAGCTCCGTCAGTCCGATTCTCCGGTCTACGTTTTTTGGCGGTCCGGTGCTATCGGCGCCTTGTCCCCTCCGCGGGCCACACCGCGTCATTTGATTTGGTTTGGGAAGTTGGCACCGGGGATTCGTTTCGAGTAGTCTAAAGGTTAGGAGATGACGAAAGGATCGGTGGCGGTGGCGCATACCTTTAAGCGCAGAACCCCGGAAGAAATTCTTGAAGATATCAAGCGTATGAGTCGCGGCAAGCACCGGATTTACATCGGGGCTGCCCCAGGGGTTGGAAAAACCTATACCATGCTAAGCGATGCCCATGGAGCACGGGCCGAGGGGATCGACGTGGTCATTGGCGTGTTGGACACGCATGGTCGACCCGATACCGAGAAAATGATTGGTGACTTGGAGGTGATCCCGCTTCGCCGCGCAACCTTGAAGGGTAAAGAAGTCGGAGAACTAGACGTTGAAGCTATCATTGCCCGCGAACCTGACTTGGTTTTGGTTGACGAACTGGCCCATACCAACGCCGATGACTCCAAACACGCCAAGCGCTATGAGGATGTGCAGGAAATTCTTGAGACCGGCATCAACGTGTGGTCTACGTTAAATATTCAGCACGTCGAGTCGTTGAATGACACGGTGCGCCAAATAACCGGGGTTCGGGTGCGCGAGACCGTCCCGGATCAAGTGCTCCGCGATGCGGAGGAAATCCGTTTGATTGACCTGACCCCCGATTCTCTCATTGATCGATTGAAGGCCGGTAAGATTTATCCGCCCGCCACCGTTGCCAATGCGCTGCAAAATTTCTTTCGCAAAGGCAACATTACCGCTTCGCGAGATGGCGCTCCGGGC
>JAKADW010000043.1 GCA_021820165.1 Bacillota bacterium | reverse complement strand
TCGCTTCATTTTACCGGGCATGTTCCTGCAAAACATGACCCTCGGATTAATGTTGCCCATATTCGAGCCGTATGTGAATCGCGTTCTTCATTTGACTCACTGGCAATTTGCCGTCCTATTGGTGGGGGGTGGCGCCATCGCGGTAGGATTATTGTGGCCGATGGGACGAGTCACCGACCGACTAGGTCTTCGATTGCCGTTGATTGGGGGATTCTTTGTCGCTGCCTTTGCGCTATTTTTATTAGGGTTTACCCGTCATTTTTACCTATTAGTTGGGCTGGGCGGAATTTTGGGCTTCGCGTACGCCATGATTCTTCCCTCGTGGAACGCCTTCTTGGGCCGCCTGGTCCCGAAAGGGATTGAAGGATGGCATTGGGGCGTATTCATGACCTTTGAGGGGTTAGGAATGGCGGTTGGGCCAACGATTGGCACGCGACTGTTCGAAATGGCGGTTTGGGCTCCGTTTGTGTTTTCCGCGCTCATTTTGTTGGTGATGGGATTTTTCTATTGGTTATTTCCATTTGACGCTTATTGGTCGGCTCACGTGCCGCCAACAAGGTCGTGAAGGGCTGTGACAGCCATGTGGGTCGGAGTGGCGATTGTGTTGGTGGGGCTGTGGCTCCTCGTCTATCTATTGCCGGACATTATCTTTCATCATTTGCAGGTGGGTGCGTTTTTTGGATCGCGTGAGGACGCCCGGATTGGACTGACGTTCGATGATGGACCAGGGCCTGATACTGAAGCCATTCTGGATGTGTTAAAGGAGTTAGGGATTAGGGCGACCTTTTTTGTGGTCGCCGAGAGGGCCATGCATCGACCCGATATCGTCCGCCGCATGGTGGCCGAGGGGCATGAGATTGCCCTTCACATGCGTCGGCATGTGTCAGCGTTTTGGCTGTGGCCCTGGCAGAGCTTTGCCGAGGTCAAACATGCTTTGGCGGACCTAGAGACGCTAACCGGGCACAGCCCCACGCTCTTTCGGCCTCCATGGGGCCATGTGAACCTGGGGACGTGGCTTGCCATCCAGCACTTTGGCTTGACTCCGGTATTTTGGAACATTGCTCCCGATGACTGGCGTCCTGATCATACGTCCTCATGGATTAGTCAGTACGTGGTGCAACTGGCCCAGCCGGGGACGGTCGTAGTCTTGCACGACGCCGGGGGCCCCCGCATTCGTACACGGGATGCCCTCCCTGGTATGGTGGAGGGGCTCCGCAAGGTCGGGTTAGAGCCCAGCCCGGTGGGAGACATAACGGCCGATCGGTCGTATCTCCGCCGGGTCTGGACCTGGTGGGAACTCCGTTTTACCCGCAATTGGAATATCGAAACGGTTCCGAATAGCGATGGCGGCGGGCCATTTTTGCGCGTGGGACGGATTCGTTACCGGGGAGCACCGGTCGTCTTTACGGACGGCGTCAAGCTGACAGCAGGAGATCCGTTTGCCGAGATTCACTTCGGAAATCCCGCGTTGTCCCAGTTTAGTGGCAGTCCTAGTTCGGGGCTTCGTGCCCTTCATGGGGTGATGCGGGCCTTGAGCGACCTGGCCCGTTGGCTTGAGACGCATCCCGACTTTTCTGACGTCAAGGCGGTGGGGGGGGTGACGCTCTTGGATGCGGCGCGTGCCATCGAAAAGATGGGATTTCAGCGCTTGCCCGTGCGCGGGTGGACAAAATGGTCGATGTGGATCTATCTCACGGTTCTTTTAGCGATCTACCACAAGGACGGGTGGAAATCGCTTCGACGTTTCCGGAGTTTGGAACCTGTGATGGTACTCATGGAGCGGGGCGATTTCGTCGGCCGTTATGCGAAACCGGCCAAGCGCAAAAAAGAGCGATAGCCTGTCGACCTTCTGAACGGTTCCGGCGCCTTCCTCTTTGGGTGCGTCCATGGTTGGGGCAGCCACGCCACTCGGCTATTATGGACACCGGGAAGCAGTTGAGAGCGGGCCTGCTTTGGCTAGAAAGGCGGGGGAGGTTACGGCTGATACCCTGTCTCTGCTAGGCGCCATCCACGAAGAGGTACCAAACGAAGCAGCGGCGGTTCCTGGAAACCGACGACCCGCCCGGTCGCCTCAGCCACCATCCCTCATCCCACAGACGGTCCGGATCTCGCCACTCGGACACATCGTGGGTTTTCGTGAACGGGGCCTGCGGCGATTACGGTCTTCACGCGCGATGGTCTCCCATCCGAGCGAACGCATGCGCATCCGCCGCGCACAGGAATCCCACCCCGATGGCGTCGAGCCCCGAGTTACGTAACGTAACCCGTGCCTTCTTGACATGAGACGACCGTCTTCCCGCATAACCTCTTGGTACGAAACGAGGCGTTGCGACATCAGGAGGCGGGACTATGTGGCAAGTCTGGGGATTGGTGGCTCTGGCCGTAGGACTAGGCCTTCGCCATGCCATCGCTCCCGATCACTTGGCGGCGGTTGGCACCTTTGTGCGCGCGACGCGTGCAAAGACCCGTCATAGCATCTTCCATGCGCTCCGTATTGGGGGCGGCCATGCGGCCGGCATGTTTTTGATGGGCGTCGTTATTGTCGGGGTGGCTCATGAGCTGCCACATGCGTTGGTGGCCACGTTGTCCCGGATTTCAGGGTTGTGGCTGATGATGCTCAGTCTATGGATTCTGCTAGACTTGTTGTGGCCCAACTGGCGTTTTGGAATGGCGCGCCTTCGGCAATGGCATGAGCGCCGTCAGCCCGGTACCCGGCGTTGGTCCCTGGCCGCCGGGGCTTGGAGCGTGGGGCTTCTCTTCGGCATTGCTGTGTCACCGGGAGACCTCGCCATTTTCACTTTAGCCTTGGGGCAAGCCGCCAACCCGTGGTTTGGCATCGGCCTCTTCGGCACTTTCATCATCGCCATGCTTCTCGGGCTCTCGCTCGTGGGTTTGATTCTAGCGTGGCGGACGAATGGCTTGGGGGCAAAGCTCTCTCAGGGTCTCTCAGGATTGAGCGGGTTCTTTGGTCTCGGAATCGGGTTCCTACTGGTGGCCGGGATGCTTCACTAGTCCTTCCCGGCCCCTTTCCAGTGGGGGTTTAAGGCTTCGATGATGGCATCTCGGAATTGGCTGTCACTGGCTGCCAGTTCCTTGACCAAATCGACCAGCGTGCGTTGGAAATAGCCGCCGCTTTTACCTTCACCCGGCTTCATCCAGGAAAGCAAAAAGTCGGCCGTCACGTCGGAGATGAGGTCCTGTCCTTGCTCCGAACGAAAAAAGCGGTGGAGCCAAGCTTCCATGTGAGGCTCTAGCACGGCGGCCAGCCGTTTTTCAATGCGGGCGTCAAGATGCTCGCGGATCATGGGTTACCTCCAGAAAGTGGATGATCTCTCAGTCATCCTATGATACCATGGACTTACCGCTGGCGGAATATTCGACACAATGCGACGTGTCGGATAATGTGGCGGAATGGTCTCGAAGGAGGCACGCGATGACAGAGCGTCTTTCCATTCGCATGATGGTCAATGGGCAGACTGTAGCGGGTCAGGTCGAGCCGCGCACCCTATTGGCCTATTATTTACGCGATGATTTAGGGCTTACGGGGACCCACATAGGATGCGATACCTCACAGTGTGGTGCGTGCACCGTATTGATGGACGGAGCCCCAGTCAAATCCTGTACGGTGTTGGCGGTTCAAGCGGACCAATGCCACATCACGACAGTCGAGGGTTTGGCATCTGATCGTGTACAGCGCGCGTTCCAGGAGGCTCATGGGCTCCAGTGTGGGTTTTGCACTCCCGGAGCTCTCATGCTATCGAAGTGGATCGTGGAACAGCGTCCATCGTCGTCAGAGACGGAAATTCGGGACTTATTAGATGGCCTCATCTGCCGCTGCACGGGCTACGAGAATATTGTCAAGGCGGTTCAAAGAGCCGTTCGGATGGCGGAGGAAGATGCCCCTGAAACAGCCGTAGGTCGGGAGGTGTCATCATGAGCGGCAAGGTCATGGGAACCCGGGTCGTCCGCAAGGAGGATGCCCGGCTAACGACGGGCCGGGGCCGATATACGGAAGATGTCCAGCTTCCCGGCATGCTTTACGCCGCGATGTTGAGAAGCCCGCATGCCCATGCTGTGATTGAGCATGTCGACGTAAGCGAGGCTGAACGCATGCCGGGCGTGGTCAAGGTGTATACAGGACGCGATCTTAAAGGGCGTATGGGCCCAATTCCCACCGCATGGATCCCCCCGAATTCGGACTTGAAGATGGTGGAGCACCCTGCCTTGGCGCATCAACACGTCCGTTATGTGGGCGACGGGGTTGCTATGGTGGTAGCCTCCAGTCGGAGCGAGGCGGAGGATGCCCTGGAAGCGATTCGAGTTGACTATCGACCCTTGCCGGCTGTCCATAGTCCGCTCGCGGCTTTGGAGAAGGATGCCCCGCAGATCCATGAGGACGCCCCAGACAATGTCGCGCTTCACTGGACGGTGGGGACGCCGGTAGAGGAGGCGTTTCGAAAAGCAGAAGTGGTGGTCAAGCGACGCTTCCGTCAGCAGCGTCTCATTCCGAACCCCATGGAGCCCCGAAGCGCCGTAGCCCAGTATAATGCCAGCACCGGTGAGATGACCCTTTGGGCCACCACGCAAAACCCCCATATACATCGGGTATTGGTCTCCGGGATTTTAGGGATTCCGGAACATAAGCTTCGCATTGTGGCGACGGATGTGGGAGGCGGCTTTGGGGCTAAAATTGCCTGCTACGCGGACGAGATCCTGGCAGCTTACGCGGCTAGGGACTTGGAAAGGCCCGTCAAGTGGACGGAAAGCCGTTCGGAGCACTTTCTTACCACCACCCATGGACGGGATCATGTGGATGAAGTGGAATTGGCGGGAACGCGTGACGGTCGCGTGACGGCTCTGCGGGTGAAATCCTATGCCAACTTAGGGGCGTACCTCTCGACCGCGGCTCCGGGAGTCCCGACGATTCTTTTTGGTCTAATTGTCAACGGCGCCTACGATATTCCTTATGCCTCCACAGAAGTCATCGGGGTGTTCACGAACACCACCCCGGTCGATGCCTATCGTGGGGCAGGACGCCCGGAGGCCACCTATCTGATTGAGCGCATCATGGATGCCTATGCCCAGGAGATTCACATGGATCCGGTTCAGGTTCGGCAGAAAAATCTCATTAAGAAGGACCAGTTTCCCTACACTAATCCCTTCGGTCTCACGTACGATTCGGGTGACTACCATCAAGCTTTAGATCGGGCCCTAGCTAAACTCGACTATCCGGCATTGCGCCGGGAGCAGGAAGCTCTCCGGCGGCAAAACAAGTACATTGGCATTGGTTTTAGCACCTATGTGGAGATGTGTGGACTCGGACCCTCGGAAGTGGCTGGAGCGGTAGGGTTTCAGGGGGGACTTTGGGAGAGCGCGCTGGTCCGCGTTCACCCCGGGGGAAAGGTCACGGTCTTCACGGGCGCTTCGCCCCATGGGCAAGGGGAGGAGACAACGTTCGCCCAAATTGTGGCGGACCGCTTGGGGCTACCGATGGAGGACATCGAAGTTGTCCACGGAGACACCGACCGCATCGCCATGGGGTGGGGCACGTACGGCTCCCGCACCACTGCCGTGGGAGGTGGGGCGCTCGCTCGGGCAACTGACCGGGTTATTGCCAAGGCTAAGACCATCGCGGCGCATATGTTGGAAGTGCCCGAGGGAGCCGTTGAAGTTGAACAGGGTCGATTTCATCCCGAAGGGCAGACGGATCGCAGCGTGACCATTCAAGAGGTGACCTTGCAAGCCTACTTGGCGTGGAACCTGCCCCCGGAGGTAGAGCCAGGGCTGGAGGCCTCAGCCTTTTACGATCCGACCAACTTCACCTACCCGTTCGGGGCTCATGTAGCGGTGGTGTCGGTCGATCCAGAAACGGGCGAAGTGCGGCTGTTGCGGTACATCGCCGTCGATGACTGTGGTCCGGTGATAAACCCCATGATTGTGGAGGGCCAGATTCATGGCGGAATTGCTCAAGGGGTTGGGCAGGCCCTGTACGAGGGCGCCATTTACGACGAGGACGGGCAACTCGTCACGGGGTCGTTTTTGGATTACGCCATGCCCAAGGCCCGCTTTTTCCCACGCTTGGAATTGGACCACACGGTGACGCCCTCTCCGCATAACCCCTTGGGAGTCAAGGGGGTCGGGGAAACGGGCACCATAGCCTCGACGCCCGCGGTCGTCAATGCGGTCATCGACGCCCTGGCGCCTTTTGGCATTACCGATCTGGAAATGCCGCTGACGCCGCCCCGTGTGTGGGAAGCCATTACCCAATCGAAGGGAGGTCGGGTGTCATGATTCCCCGCCCGTTTCGTTACCATCGGGCTGAGACGCTCGATGAAGCCTTGAAAGCGCTCCAGGATCATCCAGACACAAAAGTCCTCTCCGGGGGCCATAGTCTCTTGCCGATGATGAAGCTTCGTGTGGCCAGTCCGGCAGGCTTGGTGGACATTGGTCGCATCGTCGAGCTTCAGTCTGTTTCCGCACAGTCAGACTCGATCGCCATAGGAGCGGCCACGACCTACGCCCGTGTGTTAGAGGATAGCCGTCTTAGCGAACTGATGCCGATTCTCCACCAAGCCGTCTCCGTGATTGCTGACCCCCAGGTTCGGTACCGGGGCACGGTCGGGGGGAGTGCCGTGCATGCCGACCCAGCATCCGACTTAAGCGCGGTGTTTTTGGCATGTGGTGTGAGCTTCGTGGTGAAGGGGCCGCGTGGCGAACGCATAATCCCGGTGGACGAATGGTACCTGGCTCCTCTGGTGTCGGCTTTAGCCCCGGACGAGATTTTAGAGCGCATCGTGTTCCCGAGACCCTTGCCGGGGCGTCAGACGTACCTCAAGTTTCCGCACCCTGCATCAGGTTATCCTCTTGCCGGTGTCGCGGTCTTGTTGGACGTCGACGATACGATGCGGGTTCGTGAGGTTCGCATAGCGGTCAGCGGGGCCGGGGTTCTTCCATTTCGCGCCCTGTCTGCCGAGGCATGTCTTAAGGGCGAGAAGGTGTCGTCCGAGCGGATTCAAGAGGCCGTATCGCGGGGGCTCGATGACGGCGAATACACCGACGACGTGCAATACTCGGCGGCCTACCGACGTCATTTAGCCGGGGTGATGATAGAGCGGGCGCTCATACGCGCGCTCGATGAATGATCGAATGCTAAGCTGCGCCGGTCTTTAGGCCGGCGCAACTTTTTTGGGGGAATCCAGATTGAACGCACCGTATGCGAGTCCCGAAGAGCTATCCGAAGCTCTCCTGCAAGCGGACTATTTAGCCGATCATGATTTGGCGGTGGCCGCCTATTTAGCCCTGAAGTTGGAACGCCCGTTGCTCTTGGAAGGGGAACCGGGAGTCGGAAAAACGGAGTTGGCCAAGGCCTTGGCGAGCGTATTGGGAAGGCCCTTATTGCGCCTGCAATGCTATGAGGGCATTGACGGGAAAAGCGCTGTGTACGATTGGAATTACGCGCGGCAGATGCTAGCTATTCGTTTGGCGGAAGGAGATTCCGGTCGCCTGTCGGTGGACGACATCTACGCACGCGACTTTCTCCTCGCTCGCCCTCTCTTGGAGTCTTTAACCGGGCATCCCGCGCCCGTGCTCCTTATTGATGAAATTGACCGGGCCGACGAAGCGTTCGAGGCGTTGCTGCTCGAGTTTTTGGGAGAATACCAAATCACGATTCCTGAAATCGGGACCATTCGGGCGGAAGAAATTCCCCTAGTGATCCTAACGTCCAACCGGACCCGAGAAATCCACGACGCGCTCAGGCGGCGGTGTCTTTATGTTTGGATTGGGTATCCTGGTACCGAACGTGAGCGAGAGATTTTGTCCCGTCGTGTTCCTCCAATTGGTCGGGAGATCGCCCGCCAAATCACAGATTTCGTGGCCCGTCTCCGGCAAGCGCCGTTAGTGAAGCGACCTGGGATCGCGGAGACTATTGCCTGGGCCGAGGCACTACAAACGCTCGGGGCTCGGGTGCTCTCGGCCGAACTGGTGGACTCCACCATGGGACTCTTACTAAAGTATTACGATGATTTGGAGCTCCTTCGCCGACCTCACGGAGATGATGGAGCGTCGAATATGGTGGAGTGGCTCTTTGAAAGCCAGCGAGGTATTCGATGAATGCTGCGGTCGAAAATCTGGGTGTTTTGATGCGAAGCCTTCGGCGGCTACAGTTTAAGCTTGGCCCAAAGGATTGGGAAGCCGGAGTACAAGCGCTGGAGATGGTGGGCGAATGCGATCGGGCGACCATGCGAGCGGCTCTCAAGGCCCAATGGTGTAGAAATCGGGAGGAGGCCGAACTTTTTGAGGCGGCCTTTGAGGCATGGGTAGGGCTCTTGCGGCGCCCAGAAAGGCCATCGATACTCTATCAGGAGACCTATTTAACCGCTGTAGCCCGTCAACGCCGCGGTGCTCGCTTGAATCCGGCGCCGAATTGGCTCATGCGGTTCCCCGAGGGATCCGAAACCCGCTTCGACGAAGGGCTTGCTGTGACCTTAACGCGCGGAGCGAGTCGCCAGGAAACCTTGGCGGAAACGCGCCTCGACCGGTTAAGTGACGGCGAACTTGCCTTGCTTCTGGAGGGGATGCGTCCTTCAAAGCCCTTGACCATGAAAGCCCATCGCACCCACCCAGGGCGAACCGGTGTCGCCTGGAGTCCCCGAGAGACGATGCGCCGCGGACAGGTCGGTAGCGAGTGGGTCACTCTTTGGTTTGATAGCCTTGAACGAGAACCAATGCCAGTGACCGTGCTGCTCGATCTTAGCGGATCGATGCAAGGCTATCATCGGCCGTTGGTCATCGTTTTGCATGCCTTGGCACGCCGAGAACGGCGTCTTCACGTGTTCGCGTTCAGCACGCGTCTCACGGCGCTTAGCCGCGCTTTGCGCTATGTTCATGTGGACCAGGCTTTGTCGGAGGTCGCCCTTTTAACGCCCGATCGAGGTGGCGGCACGCTCTTGTCTCAGAGTCTCGAAGCCCTCTGGCGCCGGGAGCGGGGACGGGGAGTGGGGCCGCGTTCACGATTGGTATTGATATCTGACGGGATGGAGGACGGTGACGGGGTCGATCTTGGGGTGTGGCTCTCTCGTTTTTCACGATATCTAGGTCGTCCAATTTATTGGTGGAATCCCTACGGCGTCCAGCGTGAGAATGTCCGCACGCCCTCGCTCGAAGCGCTCATCACGTTCACCGAACCCCATCGGATTGGCACCGTGAACGAATTGTGGCGTGCCTGGGAGAGCCTCAATGGCGGTAGAAAATGACGCCAGGAGTTGTCATAATGGGAGGGAAAGGCAGGCGACATTATGCGACTTCAAGGACATAAACTGATTGAGGCAGATCCCAAGCTTTGCTACCAGTTGCTGACCGATCCGGCCGTATTGGTCCGGACCATGCCCGGGCTGAAAAAGCTGGAGCCAACGGGGGACAACAATTACACGGCAGAAATGGAGATGGGCGTGGCCGCCATTCGTGGTCGTTATCAAGGTACGATGTCCATTCAAGATCCCCAAGAAGGCTCGTCCTATCGACTGGTCATGGACGGGCAGGGACCGGGCGGATTTGTCAGCGTGAACATGCAGGTCACGTTCGAAGACAACGAGCGAGGTTGTGACATCGCTTATGATGGCGAGGCTAAGGTGGGAGGCACGGTGGCTGGTGTCGGACAACGGATGTTGTCCGGGGTGGCGACCTACATCATGAATCAATTTTTTACCGCCGTCGGCAAAGAGGCCAAGAAACTTCAGACGGAAAGCTAAAGGGGGATTCTTATGTCCTCGATTCGCGATGCCCGCGGGCTATGGCACCAAGCGCTGGCGTGGCATCGAGCCGGGCATCGGGTGGCTTGGCTCACTTTGACCCACGTTAAAGGTTCCGCATACCGGCGCCCTGGGGCCAAGATGATCATGGCCGACAACGGCCACATGCAGGGGACCTTGAGCGGTGGGTGCCTCGAGGGGGACTTGTTCATCCATGCGGAAAAGGTCCTAGCTTCTGAAGAGCCGAGCCTCCACCATTACGACCTGACCGAAGACGAAATGTGGGGTCTCGGCATTGGCTGCAAAGGCCAAATCGATGTCTGGATTGAGCCAATTAATTGCGAGTCGCCATTTTGGGAAGGCTTTGGCACCGCCTTGGAAAAAGATCAACCGCTCGTGTGGGGGGCAGAGTTACCTGGAGGCGCACGGTTTTTCGCCCGCAGGGACCAGATTGTGACCCGAGATGGGACTGGCGGTCCACCGTTCGATGTGGCCGCAGTTCTCAACGGTAGTCAGGGAAACACGGGCTCACATGAAGGCTGGTGGTGGGATGTCATGCGGCCACCGGACCGGTTAATCATTGCGGGTGCTGGGCACGATGCCGAACCCGTGGCGCGACTCGCCTATCAGGCTGGTTTTGATGTGGTGGTGCTGGATCCGCGCGATCACGTGAATAACGCGCGGCATTTTCCCGAGGCCGAGCATTGGGTTCGTTCGGCGGGGGAGGTGGATCCCGAGGCTCTATCCGAGGGCTTCTGGGTGATTATGGATCACCACCAGCGGCGCGATGAGGAAGCCTTGGCCTTAGCAGCGAAATCGGCCCCGCGGTTTGTCGGAGTTTTGGGACCACGCACACGTGCCGACGAAATGCTAGCGAAAACGGGTATCGATCCCACCGCTATTCCGCTACATAGTCCGGTGGGTTTGG
>JAKADW010000042.1 GCA_021820165.1 Bacillota bacterium | reverse complement strand
GAGCTGAAGCAGGTGCCACGGCTATTCCGGATGGGATTGACGCGTTCAACGTTTGATCCCGTCCAACTTATCGAGCAGTTGGTTCGCTACACTGATATTGCTCGCCGCCAGCAGCCGCTGGCGCTGGAACCGGAAATTGCGCTAGCCAACGACCCGTTTTTGGAAAAGGGTCTGCAACTTATCGTGGACAACGCTGATCCCACCTTCATGCGCCAAATGATGGAAACCGACATCTATGCGCAGTCGAGCCAGCAGAAAATGGGCGCATCGATCTTTGAAGCGGCGGGGGGATACGCCCCCACCATGGGGATTGTGGGGACCATCATGGGTCTCGTGCACGTGTTAGGGGAGTTGACGGGGAACCCCAACCAACTAGCTTCCGCAATCGGCTTGGCCTTTATTGCCACGCTGTATGGCGTGGCCAGCGCCAATCTGGTGTGGTTGCCACTAGCCGGAAATCTCAAAAATAAAGCGAAGCACGGGACCTTGATGCGGCAAATTGCGTTGGAAGGCCTGTTGTCGATTCAACAGGGGATGGCTCCGTCCATGTTGCGCGACAAATTGATGAGCTTTATTCGCCCCTCTGGCGGGCCGGGCGCTGGAAGCGACGCTGTCAGCCCAGCGGTTGAGGAGGTCCAAGTATCGTGATGGAAGAGGAACACGAGGAAGGAGGAGGAGGAGAAGGCGGCGGGATGATGCGTTGGCTCATCACCTACGCCGACCTGATTACCCTCTTGTTGGCTTTCTTTATTGTGTTGTATGCCATGAACCGTACGGAGCAGATAAAATTTTCGCTGGTAGCTCAGGCGCTGGCGAAAAACTTCGATTCCAATAGCATTGTCGGAAGTTCGCCGGGCCCATCGATTATCACGGGAAACAGCGGCACCGCGGCGAATCGGGCGGAGAAGCAGCAGTTGCAGTCGTTGAGCCACCTGGAAACTAGGCTTCAGCAAGCGATTGACAAGGCTGGGCTTCAAAATCAGGTATCCGTCACCAGCAACCAGCGGGGGGTTGAAGTGAGTCTCGATGCGACAACGTTGTTCCGACCGGGATCGGCTGCTCTTTCGCCCCAAGCCCATCGGTTGATGCGGTCATTGGGACAGGTGTTGACTACGGTGCCCAATGATATTGAGGTGGTGGGGTATACCGATTCCACGCCGATTCACACCAACCGCTACAGGAGTAATTGGCAACTATCAGCGATGCGGGCCGCCAATGTGGTTTATCAATTAAGCCGTGTCCCGCATATCAAGCCTCAGCGCCTGTCGATCGCGGGATTTGGACAATACCATCCGGTGGCCACCAATGCTACTGTGGCGGGACGAGCGAAGAATCGCCGCGTGAACATCTTGGTGTTGCGGCAGGATGTGGCCCAAGTGGCTATCGGGCAGGGGCCCTAAAGGACGGGAGGGATGAGTTATGGGAATCGGACCGCTCAGCAATACCACCGACGCGGCGATCGTGGCGACGATGAACTTGAGTCGCAAGCAAGAGCTCTATATTACCAACGACATGGCGAATTACGACACGCCAGGGTTTAAGGCGCAAAATCTGTCCTTTCAGAATCAACTGGCCCAGGCCCTCCATCAAGGACCCGGGGCGGCCCTTGGCGTGACGGGTACGGTGGCGACGACGCCCGGTTCCGTTGGGAACAACGGCAACAGCGTGTCGATGACGGCAGAAATGGCGGATTTGGCCCGCTCACAGTTGCTTTATCAAACGGCCGTTCAGGCCTATAACCAGAAAACCACCGAAATTAAAATTGTGACCGAAGGGAAGGCGCAATAATGTTCGATGGATTAAACATTGCCTCCACGGGCATGGTCGCGGAGTCATTTCGGCTGTCAGTGGTGGCCAACAATCTAGCCAATGCCGACACCACCGTGACTGCTCAGGGGGGGCCCTATCGGAGCGAGTACGTTACCTTCAAGAGTGGACCGGCATCCGCATCGGGACCAAATTCGGGCGTGGGGCAAGGCGTGATGGTATCGGGCCTGTACCAAGACCAAAGCCCCTTCAAGGTGGTCTACGATCCCACCAATCCGCAAGCGAATGCCCAGGGCAATGTGCTTTACCCGAATGTCAACCTGCAGACGCAGATGGTCGATATGATTGAGGCGTCCAAAGCCTATCAAGCCAACGTCAGCGCGTTCAACTCCGGCAAGTCGATGGACTTGAAGGCGCTCACCATCGGGTCGTAAGATGGCGCTGCCGATTACGCCGCTTCCCTCCGTCACCCTAGGGGGCGGCCAAGCTCAAAAGGCCAGTCTTTCATCGAACTTTGGGTCGCTTTTGGGACAAGCGGTCCAAGGCTTGGAAAAGAGCCAGACGAGTGCCAACGAGACTATTCAACAGGCCATGACCGGCAATGTGTCGGTGACTCAGGCTATGGTGGCTATGACCCAGGCTCAAAGTGCTCTGGATGTGGCCACCTCGATTCAAAATCAGGCGATTTCTGCCTACCAAAACATCATCAATATGCCGTTGGGTTAAGGGGATAGGTTATGGATAATCGTGCCCAAGCGTTTCTGAGCCGCTTTGGTGAATGGTGGACGGCGCAACCGCAGTCGAAGAAACTGCGGCTGGGTGGGTTGGTGGTCTTGGGACTAGCGTTGCTGGTAGCTGGTTTTGCGGTGATCGCCAGTCCGAATTGGCAACCCTTATACACCAACCTTAACGCACGCACGGCGGGACAAATCACAGCGCAGTTGAACACGATGAAAATCCCCTATCAGCTGACCCGCGGTGGATCCACCGTGGAGGTTCCCAAAAAGGACGTCAATCAGGTCCGGGTCTCGCTCGCGGATCAAAATATTCCCTCGTCCAGTGTCGGCCTTCCCTCCAATTCCATGAACTTTAGTCTTGGAGAGACGAATCAGGAGATTCAGCTGACCCAACTAGCCAATCTGGAAGCGACCCTGGAATCGACGATTAATAGCATTAACGGGGTTCGTTCCAGTCGGGTGCTGATTAATCAACCGTCACCGAGCCTCTTCGGGGAAACTTCCTCTCAATCTACGGCCTCGGTGTTCGTGGATCTGGCGCCCGGAGCCACGCTATCGGCGGGGCAAGTGCGGGGCATCATGAACCTGGTTGCGCACTCGGTGTCCGGGCTTAAGGTGAGCCAGGTTTCCGTGGTCGATCAAATGGGTGCCGTGCTCTCGGCTGGGGTATTGAATAACTCCAAGGCGGCCAGCGTCTCAGGTACTACCGGGGCGGAGCTCTCCGCAGAGAACGCGGTGTCATCCCAGATTCGGGCCAATGTGGAAAATATGTTGAGCCAGGTGTTGGGGCCTGGAAACGCGGTCGTGCAGGTGCGGGCTATCCTGAATTTTAACCATTCCACCGTTCACACGGTCCAATACGGGCACTCGGTGCTGTCCTCGCAGCAGGTGGAGACAAAGACCAGTTCCGGCGTGACGCCGCCCTCCACTCCGGTTGGCACTGCGGGCAACACGCCCACGGTGACCACCCAGACTACCCCGTCGTCTAGCAAGTCTAACAGCAAGACGACTATCAGCAACTACAAAGTGGGTTCCACGAAGACTCAGCAGACGATTCCGGCGGGGCAAATTCAGCGCCTCACCGTGGCTGTGGTCGTGGATAAAAAGCTTAGTCCCGCTGAAGCCCGGCAACTAAAGAGTTTGGTCGCGAATGCAGCCGGGGTCAACTTCAAGACCGGCGACCAACTGTCCGTGGTGGGCATGCCCTTTAACCATTCGGCGGTGTCACAGGCCGTGGCGGCGATGCAAAAAGCCCAGCGGGCCCAGACCATCCGCCAAGCGGCCATGGCGCTAGGCGCGCTGATAGCCTTAATCGTGGTGATCCTCATGATTCGACGCACAGTGAAGAACCGAGCACCCGTGGAAGCGCCGGTCATGACCCTTCCCACAGCCGTAGGGGCGCAGGAGAACTTCCAGGAACCAATGTCGGTTGCCGAGTTATTGGATGAAATGCGGGCAGCCAAGGAGCCCACCATCTCAGATCAAGCGCGTCAGCGGTTGGATGAAATGGCCCGGAACGATCCAGAGACGGCCGCTCGTCTTTTAAAGGCTTGGATGGAAGACGAGAGCTAGTTGCACCGGTTAGGATGGGAGGAATAGCCATGCCGATATGCCAGGAGAGTGACCATCAACGTATTGCGTGTCGGCTATCCGTGGCGTCCTCCTCTCGTTTCGGGGGTGAGCCTCATGGATAGGGCGCAGGGGGCCCGCAAGGCGGCAGTGTTGCTATTAAGTATGGGAGCAGACGAGGCGGCTGGCATTCTCCGTTACATGAAGCGCTCCGATGTCGAGGCGATTACGGTGGAGATTGCCAAGATGAAGCGGGTCGATCCGGCGGTTCAGGACGAGGTGTTAAGCGAATTCTATCACCTCAGTCAAGCGGAACGGCAAATTGCTGAGGGTGGAGCCGACCTGGCCAAAGACATGTTGGAGCGTGCCTTTGACGATCAACGGGCCACCGAGATCATGCATCGATTGCGCAACTTTTTACAGAAGCGGCCGTTCGAAATGTTGCGCAAGGTCGACCCCGCCCAGATTACCTCCTTGGTCCAAGACGAGCATCCCCAAACCATCGCCGTGATTTTATCGCACACCGAACCGGCGCAGTCAGCGGCCGTCCTCTCGGCATTGCCGCCGGAATTGCAGACGGATGTGGCGCGGAGGATTGCGTTGATGGGCCGGGCGGCCCCGGAGGTCATCAAGGAAGTCGAAGCCCTCATTGAACAAAAACTCTCCGACTTGGCCGCTGACGAGGCCAGTGGGGGCGGCGGTGGACTGAACGTGATTGTGCCGATTCTGAACAATACCGAGCGGGCGGCGGAACGGCTGATTATGTCGCGCCTCGAAGAACAACATCCAGACTTGGCCGAGGATATTAGAAATCGCATGTTTGTGTTTGAAAACATTGTCCAGTTGGATGACCGGGCCATCCAGAAGGTGCTTCGCCGAGTGGACAACAAGACTCTCGCCATGGCCTTGAAGGGAGCGCCGCAAGATATCTCCTCCAGGATTATGAAGAACCTGTCGCAGAAAGCGGCGGAGCTCTTAAAGGATGACATCGAGGTTTTGGGCCCCGTGCGCATTCGGGACGTGGAGCAATCCCAGCGCGAAATTGTGAACATCATTCGCCAGCTCGAAGATCAGGGCGAAATCATTATTTCACGGGGGGAGAAGGATGATTTCGTCCTCTAAGGTGGTGAAAGCCCATCAACAAACGCTCGCAAGACAACGTGTGGCGGTGGAGGCGCTATTGCCGGAGACCCAAGAGACCGACTTCGAACCGGAACTCACTGAGGCAGTCAGCGAAGTCGTGGCACGGGCCAAGAGTGAGGCGCGGGCCATTATTGAGGAAGCCGAAATGTCCGCCGAGACCTTGCGTCAAGAGGCCCGTGATCGGGGATTTCGGGAGGGCTATGAGGCGGGTATGAGCGAAGGGCGCGAACGGTCCCGCGAGGCTTGGGAGGAAATCCGCGCCAGACTCACAGAACCACTGGAACTAGCCGAACAAACCGAAGCCTATTTGAATCGCCTCAGTGATGAAAGCACCTGGGCGTTGGCCGCCGCCCTCTCCCTGGCCGTATACTCACGGCTTAAGCTGGAGCGTTTGGACGTGGTGGTCGCTTATATTGAAGAACTGGTCAGCACCGTCGATGGTCCCAAGGTGAACTTGTTCTTAGACCCCACGTGGGGCCCGCGTCTAAAAGCTTTGGAGGAGTTGTTGAAGGATACGTTGCCCAATCTGGTGATAAAGATTGACGAACAGCTCGCTCAAGGCCTGATGCGTGCGGAGGGAGACACGGGTGGCGCCCTAGGGGGGCCTTGGCTCTCCTTAAAGGCGTTGCTAGAGGAGGTGCTGGGATGACCGATCCTGAGGTCATTCACCGTATCCCGGGGGAGCGGCGTTTTTGGCGCTTTGGGCGTATTGAGGCCGTGCGCGGGCTCTCGGTCGTAAGCCGAGGCCCCAAAGCCGCTATCGGCGAAATTGTCTGGTTGATGGATGGCGATCGGGACGTCACCATGCTGGAGGTCTCCGGATTTCTCTCAGAGGGGCGGCTGCTCCTCACCCCCTATGGGGACCTGACTGGGCTTCGCCAGGGCATGATGGTTCGGGCGACTGGACGGCGTCTTCGCGTGCCGGTGGGCCGTGGGCTGTTGGGGCGAGTGGTGGATGGGACTGGAGAGCCGCTGGATAACCAGGCTCGGGTAGCCGCTCGCCGGCAGGAGATTACGCCCGAACCCATCCGACCCTTAGATAGGAAGCCCATCGATTCACCGCTCTGGACAGGGATTCGTGTCGTGGACGGTCTTTTAACGCTGGGGCGGGGGCAGCGGGTCGGGATTTTTGCCGGGGCTGGTGTGGGCAAGACCACGCTATTGCAGCAGATGTTGGAAGGCACCAGCGCTGACGTGGCCGTGGTTGCCCTTATCGGCGAACGCGGTCGGGAAATCGCCGAATTCTATCACGGCTTAGCGCCTGAGGCGCTGGCCCGAACGGCGGTGATTGCCGCCACCTCGGACAGTCCCGCGATCTTGCGCCTTCGCGCCATGGACACCGCCTTTCGTGTCGCTGAGGCATTTCGCCAGGACGGCATGGACGTCATGATGGTGGTTGACTCCCTCACCCGTGTAGCCATGGCGCAGAGTGAGGTCGGCCTTGAAAGTGGGGAACTGCCTTCGGTGCGGGGTTTCACGCCGTCAGTCTTCCATCTGCTGCCTCGGGTTCTAGAGCGGGCTGGGCGGGTCGGGTCGGGCAGCATTACGGGCATCTTCACTGTGCTCCTGGATAGTGATGACCCGGCCGACCCGATTGGCGATGCAGTACGGGGTATTTTAGACGGCAACCTCTACCTTGATCGCCGTCTAGCGGAGCGCGACCACTTCCCCGCCATTGATGTGTTGAAGAGTTTGAGTCGGGTGATGCCCGAAGTCACCCAGCCCGACCACCAACGCTTGGCCTCCCGGGTTCGCCGTGTGTTAGCCCGACTCGAGAAAAGCGCTGATTTGGTCATGCTGGGCGCGTACCACCCGGGGAGCGATCCGATTTTGGATGCGTGTTTACGCATTGAGCCGGAGCTGACAGCGTGGATGACCCAAAGTGTGAGGGAGTTCGTGCATGCTGAGGAGACACTGTCCTCGCTGCATGAGCTGCTGTCTCGCGATCCGGGGCTCGAATCGGCATGATTGTGACCTTGATTGAACTTCAGGAAAGCGAACGCGATCGCCTCCGGGAAATGTTGGCCGCTTTAGTGGAAGAACAGCGCGTACTTCACGAAGAAAAGGGATATTGGCTATCGAAGATGGGAATTCCGACAAGTTCTCTCATGGGGTCAGACGATATCGCCGGATGGCTGGCTTTCGCCGCGCGAGCCGACCGCGAACTGCAAAACCTGGCAGAAAAGGATTTTCTTGTCGAAGCGCGAATAAATGAGTGTCGAACAGCTATTTTAGGCGTTAGCCGTCGCATCGAAACATTGCAAGAGGTGTTGCAGCGACGGGAAGAGGGGCGCCAGAAGGTGCTTCAGCGCCGACAAGGCCGAGAGTTGAGCCAGCGCGGAGTTGCACGCCGTGCCAAAGAGGAAGCGGAGGGGGAGCTGTGGGACTAGATCCGAACCAGTCCGTGCACATCGTTTTCACGAACCGGACAGTCCAGAGCCGGGTCATCCGCGCAGTACGGGATGAAGTCTATATTGACGCGCTTCGCGACGCCGAAATGGAGTTGACCCCGCTTCCGGGTCAGAAAATCTCCATCCGGTGGTCGGAGGATGAGACGCTCTATCAGCAGTTCGCGCGCGTCACAGACGTGCTCGACCCCATCCCTATCATCGTGGTCAAGATGGAGGGTGTACCGCGGGTGGTGGAATTCCGAAAGTCGTTTCGTGTTAAGGTTGCCCTTCCCCTAGAATATGGGCTGGTCCGGCCCGATTCAGAGATGTTGGTGACCACCACCATGGACGTGTCATCCACCGGTCTTCGTTTTCCGAGTGCCGTGAAAGTCTGGAATGGGCTTGAGTTGAAAATGCGGCTCAGAGTCGAGCAGCGGATTTTGCAGGTGGTGGGAAAGGTGGTCCGCGTGTCTGCCAAACCTCGTGAAGTCCGAGGGCGGCAAAGTTGGGAGACGGCAGTGCAGTTCACGCATATCTCGCTCTCTGACCGCAAGTGGCTAGAGCAATATGTGCGCCGTCAACACGCGCGGTTAAGTATCGGACGCTGACAGAAGGGAGGTGAGGCAACGCGAGGTAGTCAGTGAAAGGAGGTGAAAAAAATGATGAGTAGCACCATGATAATCTCGGGTCCGCAAGCGGCGCCCACCCGTCCTAAAGTCGCACCAGGTAAGTTTAAACACCTGGTCAAGATTCGACTGCCGGTTACGGGAAAATCAGTCCACACCAAAGCGAAACCGAAGCCGGGCGCGCATAAACCCGAAGCCAACCGAGCGAAGAAGCTTGGTCATCCGCTGGCCCCGGACTTGCTGCCAGCGCCGCCACCAGAGACCCCTCACCATCCCTTGAGAAGCCTCAAGCTCGGGAACCCGTCTTACCTGGCGCAGGCAAAGTCGGCAGTGAGGCTTAAGCTTTCGCCGGTCAGGACGGGGAAGCTTGCAGGCGATCGGAAGGCCTTCGCTTTACGGATCGGTCGTCAGGCAATCCGTATTCACCAGAAACAGGTGGTATCCGGCAAAGCCAAAGGGCCGGCCGCGATAAAGGAAAAGCCCGAGGCCGCTCTCAAAGCTACTATGATGGGGACGAAGCCACCGGTAAAGTTGAAGGCGACTCGCCTGAGAGTTTCGCCCGGCGGCGGTCACCGGCCACCTCTGAAGGTCCGGGGAACGAGTTCCGACGTCGTTCGGTCCGGGACGTCAACTGTAAAGCCAAGGGTTACCTTGGGGAAGACGGCTCACCCGGTTCCCCGCGCGGGTGCAAGGGCGCCTCAAGCTCCGAAGTCGTTTGGCTTGACCGCTGGCACACCCGGGACCCTCGCCCCGCCGGCCGCGTCGCATCGGACTAGCACGGGCGGGGAGTCCCACCAGGCCAAGGTCGAAACGCCGGCGCCGGCGCCCGGTTGGAAAATCCAAGCGGGTCCGATGGTACAGCAAGATGGCGTGAAGCATTCGTCATGGATCATTCGGCCGCCCGTTTCGGCCGGGCAACCCATGAAACTGGAGCTCACCCAAGAAGGGTCGAAGCTTAAGGCGGATCTCACCGTGAGTGCGAGCCAAATAGCCACGGGCCTCGTGAATGCTTCCCCGACGGCGCTCCCCCACCACGCCGTGCATTTGCCTGACGGAGTATCTACGTTGGAGTTCTCCTTGTTCTCGCAAGGGGGGAATCAGGCGTTTTCGGGTGATCCAGGGCACTCCGGGGGCACCGTGCCATATGTCCCGGAGTTGGGAAGGCATTTTCGATCGCCTGAAGTCCCCACGGGGGCTAGTTACGGTGAGGGTAGTGCATTCACCAGCGGTATCGACTATCGAGTCTAGTCAAAAGGAGGAACCATGAGTATGAATCCTATTTTGCCAACGGGGACGGCCAATGTGACGGGTGCGACGGGTACCCCGAATACCAGTTCGAGCACGTCATCCGGAAGCCTGGGGTCGAAGCTCAATGAGCAGTCGTTTTTGACGCTCCTATCAGCGGAGCTCAAATACCAAGACCCTTTGAGTCCTATGAACAACACTCAGTTTGTCGCCGAGCTGGCTCAATTCTCTCAGCTCTCGGCCGTGACCAGCCAAACCTCGACCTTAAAACAGATTCTGTCGGCGGTGCAGGGGAACTCTGGCAACATTATGACCGCGAGCCAACTCATTGGGAAAACGGTGACAACCACTGCGGGAAAATCCGGGCAGGTTACGGCGGTCACGAATGGTAGCCATGGCATGAGCTTCGATGTGTCGGGCGTAGGGGCCGTTCAGGCGAGCAACATCGCAAAAGTTAGCGAGTCATGAAGCCGATTCAAGGGCCGTCGTTCGAGCGTCTATCCTCGACCGTAACAAAAGGAGGCACTGTACCAGCGCCGGGATTCCGGGGTCTGGTGCAGGAGAAGATCAACTTCAGCCGGCACGCGGCGGACCGGATGCGCGAGCGTAATATTACGCTCTCGTCCACGCAAATGAACCAATTGCACGAAGCGATGGACAAGGCTAAGGCGGCCGGCGCTAAGCAGGCGGCGATTGTCATGGACCCCGGAATTTTCATCGTTGCTCCCCAAAAGGGCACCGTCATCACTACGGTCCCTCAGGGTGGAACCGATTCGATGCAAACCATTTCCAATGTTGATGCACTGGTCTTAGTAGGCCGGACCTCTTCTGAGGGCGCTTCGTCCCCCCGACCGACTGACGGGGGACAACCAGGGCCACTCCATTGGAGCTTGATGAACGCGATGGAAGAATAAGAGGAGGTTAACGCATGTCTGGAAGTATGTACGCGGCCATTTCTGGCCTAAACGCCGACCAATCGTTGTTGGGGACGGTGTCGGAAAATATCGCGAACGCCAATCCCGTGGGGTATAAGGCGAGTTCCATGACCTTTGCCCAAGCGCTACAGCAAACCCTGTCGGGAGCTTCCGCGCCTACGGCGACAATTGGGGGGATTAACCCCGTACAACAGTCTGCTGGTGGGGCGGTTAATGTGGCCGGGGTTCAGATTAACACGAACGAGGGGTCATTGCAGTCAACCGGGATT
>JAKADW010000041.1 GCA_021820165.1 Bacillota bacterium | reverse complement strand
AATCATACCAACAGTGTATTGACGATGGTGGGAGGCGGGGAAATGGCAGAACGCATACGCATTTTGGTGATTGGTGGAGGGTATGCGGGCTTGGCGTTCATTGGTGAAGCCCGCCGCATTCCCGATGTCGACATCATCTTGATTGATCCCGGAGACAGCCACGAGTTGATTCCCGAATTGCCCGCAGCACTTCGGGCACATGACCACATCGAAGAGCATGTGGTGAAATATGAGGAACTGTTAAAAGGAACCGGTGTGAAACATATTCGTGATCGGGTGGTCAATATTCAGTGCCGGCAACGTCAGGTAGTATTGTCTGGAGGACAGGTGGAGCCCTTCGATTGGCTTCTGGTCTCTCCCGGTTCGGTTACCGCATACCCGCCGATTCCGGGGCTTGAGGCACATTCGCTTCCGCTTCGAAATGCCCACGACACCCACCGGATTAAAGAGCGGCTGCAGGAAAACCGTGGCCAACGTATTGTGGTGGTTGGCGGGGGGCTTACGGGGGTCGAGGTGGCGGGGATTCTCGCCCCGGATCACGACGTCTGGTTGGTAGAGGGTGCCCATCGACTCTTGCCGGCGTTGGGCCGAGGGTTAGCACATTATGCGCGCATGCGGTTGCAACACGCTGGCGTAAAAGTGATGCTGGGGCAGAAGCTCACCCGGGTCGACGAGCACGATGTAAAATTAGAAAAAGATTCGTTGCACTATGATGTGCTCATCTGGGCCGGAGGCATTCAGTCGCCTAAGTGGCTCCGCGACACGGACCTTCCTCTCGATGACAAGGGATATCCGAAGGTAAGCCCGGAGGGCCAAGTCTGCGATCGGGTGTTTGCGGCCGGTGACGTGTGGCGGGTCTTTGTCGGTCAAGAGGAGGTGCCACAGACGGCTCAACTGGCGGCTATGGCTGGGAGCTATGTGGGAACGGCAATGGCGCGTGCCATCCACGGCGAACCCTTACCCCCGCCCTTCAAACCCCGACTTCGTGGTATGCTCATTTCCTTGGATACTGGCGCCGGGGTCGGCTGGGTGATTCGCGGCGGGATTCCCGTTCGGGGCACGTCGGCCCGTACGCTTAAGAACTTATCGTTTCAGCAATATCGCTTGAAGCTCTCGCGGGCCTTTGGCCGTGGCTGGCCTTTTTAGGGAGCCAGCGCTTCGATTAGGTCTACCAGCGCTCGATTGAGCGGCGTGGGGATTCCCCTGGTTGATCCTTCATTGACCAGAAATCCATTAATGGCGGCAATTTCGGTCGGTAGTCCTTGGCGCACGTCTTGCAGCATGGACGAGACGTTTAGACGTGTCTCTTCAACGAGATCGCCAAGCTTTCTTGTCAGGTTCTGGCCAAGCTGACAGCCGGCGGCCAAAGCGACGGCCTGACCTTCGTCCAGGAGGCGCGGGGCCAGTGACCAGAGAGGATGGCGGGGAAGGTCGCCGTTCGGGCAGTCGGCCAGCGCTGAAAGTGGGTTAATGACACTATTAAACAAGAGCTTTTGCCACCGGCGCATCCAGAGTTCCTCGGGAGAGACCCATTGAATGCGGGGGGAGGCCAGACGCTCGAAAAAGGCTAACCGGTGGTCGGACAGATGGGGTAAAAACGTGTCTCCGCGACTCCGGATGAGGACCACTCGCTGGTCGTGGTCATCGCGGGTGGCGGCAGCCGTCGTGATGCCAGCAACGATCTGCTGTTCGGGGAGAGGGGAGAGGGCGCGCTCTTGTCCCATACCATTCATAAGGGTGACGACCAAACTATTCGGAGCCAAGCGCAGAATCCAATCCCGAGCTACGTCCAAGTTGCGCCATTTTGTTAGTAAAAGGACCACGTCTGGTGGGGTTGAAATCGGGTCGTGCCATGCTGCATAAGGTAGATTCAGAACCTCCCGTCGGCCCTGGTTAATGGTGTATGGCGGGGGGGCTTGACCCACGATTAGGGGGGTCCGGTCTTTTAACACCCAGGCCCAATAGCGGGCCATGGCGCCCGTGCCTAAAATCGCGATGACTGGTCTTGGGGTCGAGTGCTCCAAAACTGTTCCCACTCCTTGTCAGGCACGTGATAGCTGTGGGCATCGTCGGGAAATTGGCGACTTTGCACCTCTGCCTGAAATTGGCGCAATCCCTCGAGAATGGTTCCTCTAAGGTCGGCGAAGGGCTTGGCAAACTTCGGGTAATGGGAACTCAGTCCGAGCCCGTCATGAAAGACCAGAACCTGTCCATCAGTCTGGTTCCCGGCCCCGATGCCAATGGTGGGGATGCTCACCACTTCCGTCACATAAGCGGCCACCCGGTCTGGAATGCCTTCCAAGACGAGGGCCGAGATGCCATGATCATCTAATGCCCGGGCATCATCGACTAAATCACGGATACTATCCCCGGTACGGGCTTGGACACGATATCCGCCGAATGTGTGGACGCTTTGCGGGGTAAGACCCAGATGACCGACCACCGGGATGCCGTGGCTCACCAAAGCATCGACCTGGTCGATGATCTTCCGTCCACCTTCAAGCTTGACGGCATCTGCGGAGCTTTGTTGCATAATTCGGCCGGCGCTTTTTAAGGCCGTGTCTCGGTCGGAAAAGGTGAGGAAAGGCAGGTCGACCACCATCATGGTGTGGGGGGCGCCCCGTCGCACCAGCTGCGCATGATAGATCATATTGTCAAGCGTTACCGGTATGGTAGAATCGTAGCCCATCACGGTGGTTCCGACGGAGTCGCCAACCAAGATGACATCAATGCCTGCCTCTTCCACCAACCGAGCTTGGCTGTAATCGTATGCGGTCATCCATGCCACCGGGATTTGGCCCTTGGCACTCTTCAACTTTTGCGCCGTCATGCGTTCTTTCATACGAATTCCCTCCCCTTTCGGAAGCCCGTATCCTTTCTTCCGCTCTTGTGGATTAGATGGTAGCATATAACTGTAGGAAAAATGGATCGCCGGGACGAATTTCCCATCCCTGTTCCGTTTGGGGGGAGAATGGTCCTCGTGTGGAGGGATGAGGTTGAATTTCGATTTAACCCAAGAAGAGGTTATGATTCGTCAAACGGTGCGCGACTTCGCCGAGCAGCGGGTGGCTCCCGGGGTGGGCGATCGTGACGAACGGGCCGAGTTCTCCTTTGAGCTTATGCGGCAAATGGGGGAACTCGGCTTTTTTGGTTTGCCGTTTTCTGAAGAGTGGGGCGGTTCAGGAGCCGGGACGGTCAGTTATGCGCTGGCGGTGGAGGAAATTTCCCGGGTCGATGCATCGTTGGGGCTAGGATTTGCGGCCCACGTGTCGTTAGGGTGCTCGCCCCTGTACTTCTTTGGGACGAACGAGCAAAAACGTGAGTACCTAACGCGCGCCATTTCCGGAACATACTTAGCGGCCTTTGGACTGACAGAACCAGGCGCAGGCTCGGATGCCGGTGGGACCCAGACCTTTGCCGAGAAAATTGGCCACGAATGGGTCATCAATGGGGAGAAGTGCTATATCACCAACGCCGGTCATGCCGGGTACGTGGTCGCGACCGCGCGGACGTCCAAAGAGCACCGTCGCATTTCTGCCTTCATTATTCCCCAGAGGACCTCGGGGATGAGCATTCGATGCGCCTATAACAAGCTAGGGATGCGGTCTTCGGAGACCTGCGAGATCCATTTTGATCAGGTTCGGGTACCGGAGGACGCTTTGCTGGGGGAGGAAGGAAAAGGGCTTCATCAGTTTCTCGACATCCTCGACGGTGGACGGATTAGCATCGGTGCCCTGGGGGTAGGCGTCGCCCAAGCGGCGTTAGACGCAGCGTTGCAATATGCCAGTGAACGCCGTCAATTTGGCCGGCCAATCGGAGACTTTCAAGCCATCGAGTTTAAGATTGCCGATATGGCCATGGAGGTCGAATTGGCTCGGACCATGGTGCTCAAGGCTGCCTGGTTGAAGGATCAGCATCGCCCTTATGCGAAGGAGGCAGCCATGGCCAAGCTATTTGCGTCCGAGGCCGCCATGCGGGCATCCAATCAGGCCGTGCAAATTTATGGGGGCGCCGGATATATGAAAGATTACCCGGTCGAGCGCTATCTTCGCGATGCGAAACTTTTGGAAATTGGAGAAGGGACATCCGAAATTCAGCGACTGGTCATTGCCCGGCAATTGGGACTGTCGGGGCGATGATGAGCCCCCTATCGCCACGGCGCCATCGTCAAATCGCTTGGCCACGGGCTTGGTCTCGGCGGATTGAGGGATTCTCCCAGGGGATGGTTTTCCGCCTCGACTGGGTAGCTAATGCCGGCGTCGCGGTGGGCGACCGACCGTTGCCCGATCGTCTTCCGGTGCCCGATGTGGCGCTGGAGCAGGCGGCATTGGTGGCCCGCGACTTTTCGGGCGCGCTCATGGCCTTTTCCCCCTGGGCGGTGAACGAGGCTTGGCACATGTGGCGCCTCTTCCAAATCCGGCGTCTTATGAGTTCATTATGGTTTGTGAATTGGCTAAATGATGCAGAAGAAGGGGGATCTGCTGGCGTCCAGGCACCCGTAGGGATGTTCGGCGCCCAGGTGATGGCCGTGGGTGATCGCCTGGTGGTGTTTTCGCCCCGAGTGCTGGGGCCTTTGGGACACCTTGTGGCCGATGGATCGGGACCACGCCTGGGTGAGGGTCTCGTGTTAGAGGTGGCCGAGAACCTGGCATGGCGCGTAGCCAAGGGGTACCTTCAAGTCCGCGGTGCGCAAGTGATGGACGGGTATTGGCGCCATGGATACGTGGAGCCGTGGACTCCTGAGGGTGGGTGGTGCCCCTTACCGATTCGGGCTGAGATTAACGAAGAGCATGAAGGGGAGGCAGCAAAATGACTGCAGTGGTAGCGAGCTTGGCGGGAACTGTTTTTAAGGTGTTGGTGAAGCCTGGCGATGCGGTGGAAGCCGGTCAAGAGGTTGTCGTGATGGAGTCCATGAAAATGGAAATCCCCATCGAGGCGGAAAGTGCCGGGATTGTGCACGAGATCCCCGTCAACGAGGGCGATTTCGTGAATGAGGGCGATCCGCTGGTCATTCTGGCATAGTCATACCGAAAAGAGGGGTCATTTGTGAAGTCCGAAGAGCTTACCCAGTTGCGGGACCGGCTCCGCATGGGCGGTCCTGAAAAATATCGCCAGCGCCTGCCTCAAGAAGGGAAGCTTCCAGTTCGCGAGCGTATCGCCCGCCTTTTGGATCCCGGTTGGGTGGAGGATGGGCTTTTGGCGAATAATCAGCAACCGGATTTGGCCGCCGACGGGGTTGTCACGGTGACCGGCACCATCGACGGCAGGACGGTGGTGGTAATGGCGAATGATCCGACTGTGAAAGCGGGATCCTGGGGCGCACGAACCGTCGAGAAGATCATTCGCATTCAGGAAAAAGCCCTCGATTTGAACTGCCCTATTTTCTATTTGGTAGATTCCGCCGGCGCCCGTATTACCGACCAAGTGGAAATGTTTCCGGGGCGTCGGGGCGCGGGACGTATTTTCTACAATCAAATCAAACTATCCGGGCGGGTGCCGCAAATTTGTTTGCTGTTTGGTCCTTCGGCGGCTGGTGGCGCTTATATTCCTGCGTTCACCGACATTGTCATCATGGTGGATAAAAATGCCTCTATGTACTTGGGTTCGCCCCGTATGGCGGAAATGGTGATTGGCGAAAAGGTGACCTTGGAAGAAATGGGTGGCGCCCGCATGCATTGCACCGTCAGCGGGGTTGGGGACCTCTTGGCGTCCTCAGAAGTTGAGGCGATTGACTGGGGCAAGCAGTATTTTCGCTATATGCCGGACAACTGGGAAGCTGTGCCGCCCACTCGTGAGCCTCTAGCTCCGTCGGCGAAGGATTGGACGCGGGTCATTCCCGAGAACCAAAATGTCCCCTTCGACATGAATCGGGTGATTGAGCGCATTGTCGATAGGGACAGTTGGTTCCCCATTAAACCGCTCTTCGCTCCGGAAATTCTCACGGGGCTTGCGCGCATTAATGGGAGCCCTGTGGGCATTGTAGCCAATCAGTCTAAGGCAAAAGGGGGCGTTCTTTTTGTTGATAGCGCCGACAAGGCGGCGCGCTTTATCAATCTCTCGGATGCCTTTAACATTCCTTTGATTTTCCTAGCGGATGTGCCCGGATTTATGATTGGTACGAAGGTAGAACGAGAAGGAATTATCCGTCATGGGGCGAAACTGATTGCCGCTGTTTCCGAAGCCACAGTCCCGAAAATCAGTGTCATCGTTCGTAAAGCTTATGGCGCGGGGCTCTACGCCATGGCAGGTCCGGCTTTCGGGTCCGATGTGACTCTGGCGCTGCCGACAGCGCAGATCGCCGTCATGGGTCCGGAAGCGGCTGTCAACGCCGTCTATTTCAACAAAATCCAGGAGTTGGAAGGCGAGGAGCGCCGGGCATTTATCCTGGAAAAGCAACAGGAATATCGAGAGGACATCGACATTCGTCGATTGGCTGCGGAATTGGTTGTGGATGAAGTGATCGTGCCGGAGGCGCTGCGTGAGGAATTGTCTCGGCGCTTAAAGCGTTATGCTCACAAAAACCGGGAGTTTAGTCGCCGGCGCCATCCGGTTACGCCGGTCTAGGGGGGACGCGTATGTTAGAACGAGCCGATTTGCCGGAAGAGGTCAGTATCAAAGATGTATCTCCACGGGATGGATTACAGGCCGAGCCGAAGGTCTTGAGCGTGGATGAACGAGTCTCGTTGGTGAACCAGTTGACGGCGGCTGGGCTCAAACACATTGAAGTGACTTCGTTCGTGAGCCCCAAGTGGCTTCCGCAGATGGCGGACGGAGAGGCGGTCATGGCCCGTATCGAGCGAAAGCCTGGGGTTACGTACGCAGTGCTGGTGCCTAATCCTAAAGGGGCGGAACGGGCGCTTCGCAGTAAACCGGACGAGATTATGGTCTTCGTGTCCGCTAGTGAAACTCATAATTACAAAAACGTGCACCAATCCGTGTCGGAATCCTTGGGGGGCTTTCATCGGATCTGTGAGATGGCACGCGGGGAAGGGGTGCCGGTGACGGCCGTGATTGTCACCGCGTTCGGATGCCCCTATGAAGGTCGCGTCCCCGTCAATGCCGTATTAGATTTGGCAGTTCGGTTGGAAAGTATGGGGATTGCCGATATTACCCTAGGGGACACGGTTGGCGTGGCCAATCCCTTGCAGGTAGCGGAGATGGTGCATGCGTTTCGCCTGAACGCTCCCATGATCCGGGTGGGGCTCCACTTCCACGACAACCGTGGGACGGCACTGGCCAATCTGTTGGCGGGGGTGATTGCTGGGTGCACCCGTTTTGAAACGGCCCTTGGCGGCATTGGGGGCTCGCCGTTTTCTCGGGGGGCCGGGGGCAATTTGGCTACGGAGGATGCGGTCTACTGCCTGTCGGAAATGGGAATCAAGACGGGGATTGATTTAGAGCGCTTGCTGACGACCACCCGATATCTCGAAGGGGTCATCGGACACGAGGTGCCGTCGCGTCTCTACAAGGCTGGTGGTCGCATGGTGCCGGTAGGAATTGAGGGGTCCCTCAATGAGTAACCTTGAGGTCGTGCGAGGGGCGGTCACAGAAGTCACGATTAATCGCCCCGAAGTCCGCAATGCGCTAAATTCTGAGACTATCCAGGAAATGATCGCGCTATTCGAAGACATTACGCGGGACGCCTCCATTGAGGTGGTGATTTTAACGGGTGCGGGAGACCGTGCGTTTTGTGCGGGAGCGGACCTTGCGGAAGTTCGTCGGCTGGACGGGGAAGACGCCGTGCGCGGTTATTTCGGCCAGATGGCCCGCTTGATTGGCACGCTTGAGCGTCTTTCTCAGCCAGTCATTGGGGCGGTGTTTGGGTACACGCTGGCCGGGGGGATGGGGCTTGCGGCCGGGGTGGATCTGCTAGTTGCCGCTGACGATACGCGTTTTGGACTGCCCGAAGTCAAGATCGGTCTTTACCCGATGGTGGTGACGGCTCCCATTTCCCGTCTGATTGGCCCGCGACGGACATTAGAACTGGGGCTTACCGGGGAGATGGTGGACGTTCAGCAAGCCCATCATTGGGGATTTGTCAATCGGGTAGTGCCGAAGGCGGAGCTTCTCAGTGAGGCACGCCGTCTCGCGGAGGAAATTCGCGTGGGAAGCCCCCTTATCGCTCGGTTGGGAAAAGAGGGCTGGCGTCTTGCACAAGATATGGAAATGGGTCAAGCCTTGGAAATGTTGAAGAACTTAGTCTCCATGGTGGCACTATCCGATGATTCTCGGGAGGGGATCGCCGCCTTCTTGGAAAAGCGACCGCCAACATGGCCGTCCAGGAAGCATTCCTGAGGAAGGATGATGGGGAGCTGGCACCTAAAGGGCTTTCGCTGACGTGGGCGGGGGCCCTTTCTCCTTGAGCCGTGAATTATGCTTGCTATACAAAAATAGTGACCTGGTTCGCACTTTTTTGAGCCCCTTGGGCCAAGAAATTGGACCTTTTCTGACGGTCCACCGGGCATTAAGATGTTGCGTGAGGATTCGTGGCCCCTTATAATGACAAGGATGTCCACAATTAAAGGGCTTCAGTGAGAGCCCTATTGGAGGTTAATAATGATGCAACTTCCCATTGCTCCCGAAGCAAAAATGCGTTTTCTTCCCTCAGTTCCGCTGGCCTTGCAACACGCTTTCGCCATGTTTGGTTCCACCGTTTTAGTCCCCTTGTTGCTCGGGTTGGACCCGCGCGTGGCCTTGATGATGGGTGGAATTGGCACCCTCATCTATTTGCTCTGCACCAAATTTAAGGTACCAAGTTACCTCGGTTCCAGTTTCGCGTTTATTGCACCGATTTTGGCCTTAAAGGCAAGCCTTGGGCTCGGGGCGGCATTGGCTGGAGCCGTGGGTAGCGGGATATTATATGTTATCTTAGCGCTAATTATTCAACGGACCGGAAGCGATTGGATTCATAAGATTATTCCGCCCCCATTTGTAGGAGCGGTAATTGTCGTGATTGGTTTGACGCTGGCACCGGCTGCCGTTTCCATGGCCTCAGGGGGCACGCACTTTTCCTACAATGCGTTTTGGACGGCGATGGTAACGCTCGGGATTGCGGTCGCCGTGATGGTTTGGGCTAAAGGTCGGCTGGGTATGGTTCCGGTATTAGTTGGTATGATCGGAGGCTACGCTTATGCGGCCTTGCGAGGCCAGGTGAATTGGTCCATTGTTGCCAAGTCTCCGTGGGTGGGACTGCCTCATTTTGTGCATCCCGTCTGGAACTGGCAGGCGATGGCGATTTTGGCGCCGGTGGCGTTCGTTACCGTCGCTGAACATCTCGGTCACCTCTTTGTGGCCGGTTCGATTACCGAGCGCGACTTCTTTAAGGACCCAGGCCTCGGGCGCTCGCTCATGGGTGATGGCATACCGACCATTCTGGCTGGATTGGTTGGGGCTGCACCGACGACGACGTATGGCGAAAATCTTGGGGTGTTAGCGCTGACTCGCGTATACAGCACGCAAGTGATTGCCGAAGCAGCCATCTTTGCGATTTTAATGTCCTTTATCGGGAAGCTTGGGGGACTCTTGCAGGCGATGCCCTCTCCGGTTATCGGAGGAATCTCCATCTTGCTATTCGGGGTCATTGCCGCCTCGGGATTTCGCACCATTGTGGATGCTAAAGTCGACTTTTCAGACCGTCGCAATTTAGTGCTGTCGTCCGTAGTCCTGGCCGTCGGAGTAGGCAATTTAGCGCTCCCGATTGGACGTTTCCCCATTTCTAGCTTGGCGATGGCCACGGGGATTGGACTTATCCTGAATGGCGCCTTTTTGGCCTACGACAAGTTCTTTACGCATAATGCCGCTGAACTTGACACACCTCAAGAGGCGGCTCTCTAAAAGAGGCGACCAAGCGCCGGGGGGTATGTCTCCCGGCGCTTTTGTGCGTCTTTGAGTATTTATCGGCGGTAGAAGCCCATCTAATTTAAGAGTACCTTCGCACCATTGTCGCGGTCGTTGGCTACGTTCCCCCTGAGGTCGCCAGATTCCTGGAGACTCTTTCACCTGACACCAGAGCCAGCCATTAGTAAGAATCCCGCCAGTTTCTTTCTTTGTGAACCTTCATCGGGACGGGGCTTATGAGCCACTAAAAACTTTTGTTTCTAAGAGTTGTATTTTCTGTCTGGACGGATATAATAGGTATGCAAACAAAAGTTTACTTACCGAGGGATCGGCATGGCCATTATTTATTGGAAGCTCGGACATTTGACGACACAAGGCTTTCAACGACCACTCGACAACTATCTGGTGTTTCGTGACGGTCAGGTATTTGACGTGGATAGTACCGGATGGGACCGAGGAATTCGTCCCGGAAGTGGGTTGGCGGAGATGAAATGGCGCCATCCGGGGGCAGTGTGGGTGCCATGGCAATCAGAGCGATATCAGGGCACGCGTCGAGCCCTTCGCGAGTGGCTTGCGGCTCATGCGGCATCGTTTACTCAGGAGGACGTGCGAGAGGGTTGGTGGGAATGGCCCCGGCTTTCTGAAGGCGATTGGCGGCGGCTTGTCGATGAAGTCATTCCACAGTTTGCACAACGATTAGAGGCGGGGGTGGCCTCACATCCTTGGATGGCCCGTTGGGCGGCTGAGGAAGGCTCCTCACTGAAGCTTCCTATGTGGTCGGAGTCGTGTTGGAAAGCGTACATTGTGTATCCGCGGGAAGAAGAGCGGTTATGGCCAGAGCTGCCGCTGCGCTACATCTCGGGTGTTCCGATAAAGACTCGGAACCTC
>JAKADW010000040.1 GCA_021820165.1 Bacillota bacterium | reverse complement strand
GATCACCTCGCGTTAGTCATGCCATTTCGGCCGATGAGCCTTCGGATTGATGACGGAGATGACATGGCCCGCCTCGAGGGTGGTGAAGGCCAAGTCACGTGCGGTAGCGTAGCCATGCCCGAAATGATGTCGCAAACAGAGGTAGCGGCCTCCGGCCTTCGGTCTAGGTCGTGAGACGAGGCCGCATTGGCCGAGGCCCCCCGTCGCTTGTAACACTGCAATCCAGAGTCGGATGGCAAATTTCTCAAAGTGGGATTGGGTCTGCTCGCACCCAGTCGAAGACGCCTTTCCACGTTCGGGTGCGGGGATAGTAGGGCGATAGGGTCAGAAAAAATTTCTGAGAGGGTGTCGACGTCCTCGGGCGTCATGAGGCGGAACCTGAGCCGCCCGGAGGTCTCGGGGAGCATAAGAACCCTCCTGGTGGTGCTTTTAGGATATCATGCCAGTTTTGTCAGCGAAAACACATTGAACCCATGGCCGCCGGGCACATTAAGCAAAAGATCTGGTGGGAGGTGAGCCATGCGATTCGACCCCAACGATGCTGACGTTTTAGACGCCGTGGTCTCGGAGTCCGGGGATCTGGCCGATGCCATTGAAGAAATGTTGTTCGAGCGTCGCTTGAAGGCCAAGCTCTCGTCGAGCCTGACGGAGAACGTACAGGTCTTAAAGGGCCTTATTCATCAAGCGGCCGACATGCAGTTTACTGACTTTACCTGCCAAGGGGGGCTGAAAGGTCAAGTCGTGTACGATCCGAACTTTGTGGACTACGAGTTGATGGCCTTTGGTATTTTGGAGCCGCTGACGCGGATGACTTTTTCCTCGTCGGATACAGGCGTAAGCTACTTGGACGTGGTCGCGAAAACCGTCACGCCTATCGGTGGCTACCATAAGGTGGAGAGCGTCAAAGAGGTATTGGACAGCGTTTGGTACGGTGCGGCGGTGGTGATGTTGGAGGGAACTGCTGGGGCTCTGGCGATGGACGTCGGGAAGATTAACAAGCGCGGTATTTCCCGGCCGGTGACCGAGCAGGTGGTGATTGGACCTCATGACGGGTTTATCGAAGATGGCATGACCAATTTGAGTCTTATCCGCCAACGCCTGCGCACGCCGCGGTTTTGGATTGGCCGGGTCACAGTCGGCCGGGAAACCAAGACGGCGGTCTATGTGCTCTCTTTATACGGCGTGACGGATGATCAGTTGGTGGGCGAAATTACCACCCGCCTCAATGGCATCCAAATTGATGGGGTCCTGGAAAGCAATTATCTCGTAGAAATTATGCGGTCGGACAAATGGACCATATTCCCGACGGTTATGCGAACGGACCGGCCCGACCGGGTGGCCGCGGCGCTCTTGGAGGGGCGAGCCGCCATCGTCGTGGATGGGACGCCCATGGCCATTATTGTGCCCGCCACCTTGCCGATGCTGATGACGGCCGCCTCGGATTACTATCAAAATTGGCTGGTGGCGAGCCTTCTCCGCGTGGTGCGATATCTTGCGCTTTTTTCGAGCTTACTAATTCCCGCCTTGTACGTGGCTCTCACCACCTATCATCAGGAAGCGATCCCGACGCCGCTTCTTCTGACGATGGCGGCGGCGCGGTCCAATGTTCCCTTGCCGTCGGTGGGCGAAGTGCTGATCCTGATGGTCATGTTCGACATTATCCGCGAGGCCGGGGCTCGTGTTCCAACGGGGGTAGGGAGTGCTCTGACCATTGGCGGCACGCTGGTGGTGGGCGATGCCGCCGTCAAGGCGGGCATTGTGTCTTCACCCATCATCATTGTGGTCGCCGGGATTGTGATCGCTATTTTTGCCATTCCGAGCTACGATTTGGGACTTGCGGTGCGGTTTGCCACCTATCCGTTCATTTTGGCGGGCGCTCTCTTGGGGATGTATGGCATCCTCTTCATGGCTATCGCACTTGGGCTGCATTTGGCCTCATTGGAGTCCTTTGGCGTGCCCTTCCTCTCCCCAGGCGCTCCTCCGCGACTATCTGAGTATAAAGACTTCGTGGTACGCGTCCCTTGGTTTCGGCAGAAAACGAGACCGGCCTCGACCGCCTATCCGAACCCGGTACGCCAAGGGCCGGGTAACCAAACATGAAAGCCCGCTTCCTAGCCCGGGTTGGCGGAATCCTGGCCCTGATTTTTCTGGTCACGGGATGTTTTGATGGGTACCAAATGAACCAACTGGCGATCATCAACGCCCTTGCCATCGACTATCACCGGGGAGAGTATATGGCGACCGCAGAGGCCTTTAACACCACCGCGGTGCCGTCTCCCGGGCATCCAACAGGCACCAGCGTAGGCGGTGGAAACCCATCGGCGGGGGTTCTCCTGACGGGGGCAGGAAAGACCGTCGGGGAAGCGATGGCCAATTTATCCGGCAGTTCCAGCCGGCACGTGTTTTGGGCGGCCACCACGGTGGTAATCATTGGGTCGGAGGCTCTTAAAAAAGGGTTGACGCCCATTGCCGGATCATTTCTCCGCTTTCCCGAGTTTCGAACCACGGCCCGCGTGTTTGTCGCGAAAAGTGAAGCGGCGCCGCTCTTAAGTGGGAAGACCTCCGGAATGGAAATTTCTATCGGGCAGGAGATCCGGAATCAAGATCGGTTTTTGCGGATGGACATCTCGCGAGGCTGGGCGCCAAGAGCCTACGACGTCTTGCGATGGGATACCCAACACGGGCGGTCGGCGGTCCTGCTCGGAATTCAAAAGACGTCGTCCAATCCGACTCAGGCGAGCCAGTTTTCCATGGGAGAGAGTGCCGTTATCGGGCCAAACGGCAGGCTGCAGGGATGGCTTCCGGGGAAGGCGACCACCCCCTATCTCTGGCTCGTGCATCGGTCCGCCCAAGCCTTCTCGTCTCTGAAGAGTCCGTCCGGCGTGCCCACCACCATCTATTGGACCCACGTGACAAGTCGAGTGTCGGTGCGAGTAAGAAAAGGGCAGGTGGCCGGGGTGGACATCATGCTCACCGGGGCCGGGAAGGTGGCGGGTACCTTGCCGAACCGGCTCCGAGTGATAAATCAGTTAGCCAACAAGAAGGCGGTCGCCGAGACCCTTGCTACCGTCCATTGGGCGGAGCAGCATGACGCGGACATTTTTGGCTGGGGACAAGCGGTCTATCGGAAAAATCCACGTCTTTGGTATGGCCTTCATGGTAGTTGGCCCGGGCTGTTTAAAACCTTGCCGGTGTCGGTCCATTCGAAAATCGTGATTGTTCAAGGAGGTGCGGGACGCGTATGAAGACGACAACCCTCAAGGATCGGGTGGGCCCATGGCAACTCGCCTTTTTGCTAGCCACCCTGGGTGCTGGCCAGGAGAGCACCGTATTCAACACCATTGTTACCGCCATAACAGGGCGCGACGTTTGGCTGTCGGTCATTATCGGGACGGGGGTGGGGCTCCTTTCCATGGCGCTCTGGATTACCCTGATTCGGCGGTTTTCGGGCGCCGGAATCGATTCCATGGCGAAGACTGTCCTCGGCCTCTTAAGTTGGCCCTTCTTATTCGCCATCGTGATCCTCCTGACTACCTATGCGGGTATCTCCGCCCGGGCTTTTACGTCGCTGTCGGGAATCATTTTTCCAACCACCCCGCCGCCTTTTTTCGTGACCCCTCTTTTGGGACTGGCGGTCTTTTCCGGCATCGTCGGTCTTCAGCCGACGGCACGCGTCAATCAGCTATTGCTCTTCTATGTGGACATTCCGGCGGGCCTTTTGTTAAGTGTGTTGCTGACGGGGCAACAACGGGTGCAACGCATCCTTCCTATGCTAGCCCATGGGTTGGGGCCAGTATTGCAGGGGGCCTTGATGATGGTGGGGCTTTTTGCCCAGATGGCTATCGTGCTCGTCTTGGCCCCCAACACCACCGATCTTAAACGCATAAAGACGGCCTTTTTGACGGGTGTCGCCATGGTGGGCTTCATGGCCTTAGGTCATAATCTCGGCCCCATCCTGCAATTCGGCGATTTAGCCAAGGAATTCGCTTGGCCCGATTTTGCGCAGTTGCGCTTAATTCAGGTGGGGCGTGACATTCAGCGGCTCGACGTATTTGCCGTGATTCTCTGGGTCCACGGGTACTGGATTCTTCTGACCATGAACCTTAAAGCCGGAGCGCTTATATTGCAGCGCCTATTTCACCGCCCGTCGGATACCTGGTTTCTGGTAGGGCTTGCGCTCTTAGCCTGGGTGGGTTCTCAGGTCATGGCCGCCACCCAAACGGTGATGCTAAAAGAAATTCAGGGCTTCAACCAAATTCTTTTTCCGCTGGCGGGGATAGGATTCCCGCTCATTCTTTGGCTTTTGGCTCTCATCTTGGGAAAGTCGCGCGCCGGAACCGGGCATGCGACAAAACTCTCCCCCTAAGGACAAAAGGGCGTCTTTCATTTCGTCTTGTAGAGGGCGAGTTTTTCGGGAGTCCCTATCGCGTCCGCCATGCCTTTTCGAATAAAGATCTCCGGGGCGAGGACAATAGCCCCGTCGCGGATTTGCCGCCAAATCGGCTGAGGGTGATGAATCACCTGGCCTAAACGCCGCGACAGGCGGGCTACGGCCAGTGCCCGCTCTGAGCGGACGGCGCGATATTGGGAGAAGGCACGGGTGAGGCTTTGGCCATTTCCCAGGGCTTTTCCTAGCACATAGGCGTCCAAGAGACTTTGGCAGGCGCCCTGGCCGGTATTCGGCGTCATTAGATGGGCAGCATCCCCAATGAGGGTCACGGGTCGGTCCGTCTCGGGAAACGGAACCGGCCGATCGTAGATGGGGTGAATGAGCAAGGAGGCCTCCGGAGTGACCGCGATGAGGGTCTCGACAGGATCGCACCAGTCATGAAAGTGCTTTAAGAGATGGTCGCGCGTCGGCAGCGACTGGGGATCGGGCCAGGCTAAGGTGGCAAACCAGTAGGTACGGCCTTGTCCCATGGGGGCGAAGCCAAATTCCCCTTGGGGACCCCAAATTTGCATGACACTCGCGTGAAGCGCGGCGGGAACCTCCCAATCGAGGGTTCCGCGGACGGCGACAAATCCTTGGTATTGAGGCTCGGGGCGAGGCCAAAAGGCTTGTCGCACGGTTGACCAGGCACCGTCCGCGCCGATGACCGCCAGTGCTTGGCGGGGGCCACCGGACCCTTCGAGAATAAACGTCTGGCCCGTATCCTGGACTCCTTCTACGGGTGTTCCAAGCTCGAGGTGTCCCTCGGGAATAAGGCGCTCTAATGACGCCAGTAAATCGGATCGGGGAACACACCAAGCCTGTTCCCCCCACGGTCGAAAAAGGGGCGTCATGTCCACGACTTTGAGGCTTCGCCCATCTGATCGATTGAAGTGGTAGCGGGTAATGACGCTTCCCTCTTTTGTCACCCTGTCGGCCACTCCCAGTCTTCGCAGCACCCACATGGCGTTGGGCGCCATTGCCAAGGCCGCCCCGCCCTTGAGCGCCGAGGCTGGCCGGCTTTCGACGATAGTCCAATCGTGACGGGCGGGCGCGAGAAAGGCGCCGAGCGCGAGCCCGGCGACGCCCCCGCCGACGATGGCGATAGGAACGGCATCCCTCTTTATCATGTATGTATGCTACACTTTCGAGAAGACACATCCAATCGAAAACGACGGCAAAGGACGAACGACATGGCGAAAAAGACGGGTCGTCAAAAATCTCCTAAGTCCGCACCGCCTCGGAAGACTCCGTGGCTATGGGGCATTGTGGCGGTATTGGCCGTGGTTGCGCTATACCCGGGATATCGCGGCGTTGGTCATGGACCCCGGAACGCGGCCAAAGCGCCCTCGCTTCCTCCCATCGTGCAGAATCCTTCGAAGACCGGCTTTACCTGGAAATATCGGGCCTACGCGATCAAGACCAAGAAGCCGGCCTACTTGGTCAAGGGGTCTAAGATGACGGTGGTCATGTTGATGGCCAGCTGGTGCCTCTATTGCGCTTATGACGACAAATATGTATGGCCGAGCCTCCTCCATGAGAAGGGGCTCACGCTCGATATCGTCGACGTGTCTAATCACGGCGGTATTGGCGATCCGGGGCCTGAGAGCCCACCTTTCAGCGGCCACGACAATTACCAAAGTGCGACCATCGGAGCTAGAGGGATGATTCAAACCATGAATCAATACGTGAAGCAATTCTCCCTTAACTATCCCAACGTACACGTGTACGTGGATCCGAACGGCCTTTCCTACTGGTCGGTCAAGAACTTTCCCACCATCCTCTTGATTAACGGAAAGGGGCAGTTGGTGGATCGTGTCGATGGGGCGCTCACCAAGTCCAGTGCCCAAAAACTGGTCGCTCAAGTGATGTCAGGAAAGAGCAGAGGCTAAAGAGGCCATTTTTTCGGTGCGCTCACCTAAAAGGGGAAGCCCGTAGCGCTCTTCGATGAGCCGTAGTACGGAGGTATGGTCATAGACGTCTGAGACGATCGCGGGGGTCAGACTCCCTGACCAGAGAAGGCAAGGGACCCGTATCCCTGGTCCGAAAGCATCAATGACCGGGGGCGGAACATGATCGTAAAAGCCACCCGCTTCATCGAAGTTGACCACCAATAGCGTCTCCTCCCAATCCGGACGCGTGGAGAGGGCCTGGTGGACCGCGGCAATGGACCGGAGCGAACAACCGATGGGAAACGGGGGATGGCTTGATTGGGGAAGACCGGGTGACAGAAAGACGACGGATGGTAAGTTATTTCCCCGCGCATCCGAGAAAAAGGATGGCCAGGGCTTCAAACGATGTCGCAAGGGTTCTTTCCGAAAGCGGGGAAACCAAAGCGGCGGCGTAAACAAGAACTCCTTAGCCAGTAGTGGGAAATAGGGGCGATATCCGCCGATATAATAGCGCCAGGCAATGCCGGCTTTTTGGAGTTGGTCAAAGAGCGTCGGAAAATGAAAACGGGCGCTGGACAGAAGCGATGGGTCGTCTCGAAGTCCGCCGCTGGTGCCGGCGATAAGGTAGAGGCGGTTAGGTAGCGTGGGGCCCAGCACGGAGCAGAAATAGTGGTCCAATATCCGGCCCTTGGATACCAGTGACCAGAATGACCGGATCCGGGAGGCGGGGTAATAGCCCATGGTGTCACGGCCATTCACGCGGGCGAAGCCGTCCATGCGCCCGTCGTCCCACTCCTGGTGAATCGCCTGGAAGGAATGGTCGGGATTGTCGAACTGGCCGAGCGAATACCAGTGAAAGGGGAACGGGTGGACCTCTTCACCGCCCGGGCCGGGAACTCCCGCGCTGGGCCGGACTCCGTCCACACCGGGATAGGTGCCCAGCAATTGGTCGAAGGAATGGTTCTCGAGGGTATAGACAACGATGCGCTTGAAGGATGCGATGATGATTCACCTCCCGCGATACCTTATGATTTCCCCTCCTCACTTTATGTTCCGCCCCCGGCGATTCCAGAGCGATTCGATGGTCCGCCGCCGGCTCGCCGTATCTTCCCGGTCGCCGTAGCGAATTTCTTCGTAGAGGCGGATGGCCTCATCAGGGACCCCAGGGTCTATGCGGCGAAGCCAATCGCGGAGCGTTTCACCAGGCTTTCGTTTGTCCTGTGCGATTTCGTGCCGGCGGCGGACAAAGTGGCGAACCGGGGTGAGCTTTTCGCGGGATCGGAAGAGGGGGACCATGGTGTCCTCCTCAGAAAGCGTCTCGCGCGAAATTTGAATGGGATCGGCCTCGGCATCGATGGGCTGGATCGACTCGGACCAATAGCGGCGGCCAAAAAAGATAATGGCGGCAATCGCCAAAAGGGCAACCAGCCCGATAATCACCCAAAGGGCGGCGTGATTCGGTGCCGCCAAAGGAAAAGGATGGGGGACCTTGCGGGACTTGGTCGCGAAGGGATTGATATGCGAGCGAACCTGAAAGGGATGACCCTCGGAAAATAACCGGAAGGGCAAAGCCAATAGTGAGAAAACTCCCCCGAGAAGTGTTCGCCAGGGGATAATACGAGCCAATGCGGCGATGGCCACCGCCCCCAGTGCGGAGAGAACGGCGAGACCGGTAGCGAGCTGGACGCGGGGGCGGGCGGTGCTAGGGTGTGCTCGACTAGCGCCGAGAAGGGCCCAGAGCGAAAAAGCCGCAATCGGGATGAAGGCAACGGCCGCCCAGGGCGTGAGGTACGTGGCGATGACGGAGGTGATCAGCGCCGCTCCTATGGCCCTCTCGGGGGATGGCGTTCGCGGTAGGACCACATTCAGGGCGGCGGCACCCATGAGGGCGGTGAGGAGGGCGGCCGCGGCGCTCCCTTCGGCAAGTGCCGTCACCGCCACCAACAGCACTTCCGCTCCATATCTCACACCGGGGTGGCGGATGAGGAGCGCGGCTAGGGCGGCCAATGCGGTGAGCACCCAAAGTGTGCGGGGGAGTCCCGCCGACGAGGCTAAAACACTCAGTCCCAACCAATAGAGAGCCAACTGACTGATTCGACTAGACACGGCGCCAGGCTCCTTCCTGCCAATGCCAATGGCGAACGCCTTCCGGGGTCTCGGGAATCTTGGATCCGGCACTCAAGTGGACCCATGCGATCCGTTGGCCTCGTCTCCGAGCCAATAGCGGGGCCATAGCTTCGGGCCAATAGGGGCTCACAACCACGACCAGCGCCAGGGGTTTCAGAGGCGACAGAGTTTGATGCGCCACGGGAATCAAATCCTCGTCCATGGTGCCGCTGGGCTGGACCCAGGCGAGGGCGGTGAGGAGCGATCCAAGATCAGCGTGGGTTTGGTTGGCCAACCGAAATCCATGAATATGGCCCGGAATGGAACCGCTTCCGGAGAGCCCCAGGGGGCGGTGCTCCTTTGCGGCCCATTCCACCACGCCAGCGGCAATGCTCACCGTGTCTTCCAACGCCTCGCGGTCTACACCCTGCCAGTGGTGGTCAGTGGTTTTCGGATGAAGGATAATCTCCAAGGCACGCGCTTGGACGGGCTCCCATTCTTTTACCATCGGCTGATGAAAGCGCGCGGAGGCATGGGCGGACAGGCGGCGGATGGAATCGCCGGGTTGATAGGGGCGGACGCCGGTGACCCGTAACGGGTCGACCGGGTCCCAGGGTAGGCCGCGATACTCGCCGAAGTCCGAAAACTGAGACTGAAGAGCTTCTGGAACAGGATAGCGGCGCGGGAACACGGTCAGATAGGTGACCTCTTGGTCCTCGCGAATTAACTCATTCCAGGACAAAGGGTCCTTGAAGGTTAGTGATCCGGGGCCAATGCGATAGCGGCCACGGGACGTGGGGTAGACCTCCATCCGAATACGGACGCGCTGACGGGCACCGACCCAAAGATTTCCGGAAAGCCCGCGACCTTTGGAGGCTTCGCCTTCCAGATCGCGGGGGATGGATAGCTTCCAGGCGACATCTAATATGGGCCAAGGCAAGGGATTCACCACCAGCATTTCTGATCCGACGGCCTGGCCAATTTCCGCCGTGTCATCCGCTAACCGGGAAGTCACCATGAGGCCAGATAGCGTTCGACGTGCCAGCCAGGCCGACGCCCACCACAGCATGGCGAAGAATAGCCCAATCGCCATGATGGCCAAGTGCCCGGAGAAAAAACCCGCCAATGCCACGAGAAGAGCAAGGGCCAGGATGCCCCCTTGACGAGCCGTTTGCCATATCACGGCGTTTCGACCGGGACCGGCACGTCGTTCACAATTTGGGCCACCAACTCCCGGCCCCCAAGGCGACTCACGGCGGCACTAGCGCTTGGCTTTAATCGATGGCTTAGCACGTAGGGCGCTAAGTACTTGATGTGATCCGGGGTGACGAAGGTGTCGCCTTGGATAAGGGCGAAGGCTCGCGCGAGTTGGGCAAAGCGTACCGTGGTTCGCGGGGACGCCCCCAACTCCACTAAGGGATGCTCGCGGGTGGTTCGACAAAGGTTTACCAAATACTCGAGGGTGGTAGCGTTCAGCAAGACCTCTTTCGCCTGCTCGCTTAATGCCGTGAGTTCGGCTCCATCCCAAATCGGAGTGGCCGTGTCGAGCGGGTCTCGGTTGGAAAAGTCCAAGACGAGCTGACGTTCTTCAGAAGTACTCGGGTATCCGAGGGCGAGCGAAATCAAAAATCGGTCTAATTCTGCTTCGGGTAGCGGGAAGGTTCCTTCCATTTCTTCCGGGTTTTGGGTGGCAATGACCAAAAATGGGGTGGGGAGGGGGTGAGTTGACCCGTCGATAGTCACCTGCCGCTCTTCCATACATTCTAAAAGCGCCGCCTGGGTTCTGGGCGTTGTGCGGTTAATTTCATCGACCAGGATGATGTGCTGAAATACCGGCCCTGGGCGAAAAACGAGATCCTGAGTTTTCAAGTCATAGACCACGCCACCCGTGATATCCTGCGGCAATAGATCGGGAGTCCCTTGAATCCGTGCGAAGCCGAGTCCGATGAGAGCAGCCAACGCACGCGCGAGGCGGGTTTTCGCGACGCCCGGCACGTCGTCCAGAAGGACGTGGCCGCCGGCAATCCAGGCGGCAAGAATGAGGCGCGTCTGCTCTCGCTTGCCGAGGACAATGTGATCAATTTCCCGAAGGAGACGATGGATGCTCTCTTGGGCGTCCGCTGACATTATCGCGATCACTCATTTCCAAGAATTAATGGTGTTTTTGCTATTGTAGCGTACTTCCCAAGTGGGGGCATGGTTTAAGGGCTCCTCGACTTTCGCGTCATATTGTGCCATCTGTGAGCGCCCATCCGAATGGGTCTACACCGCCCGCCTCAGCCAAATTGGCAGTTCTCGGATCGAGGGCGCACTTGACTGAGGGCTCCGAGTTGACTTGGTCTATATTTACAGATCGTACTAGATTGAGGGTTTTTCATAA
>JAKADW010000039.1 GCA_021820165.1 Bacillota bacterium | reverse complement strand
GCACAGAAGTCGCTGTTTGCTCGCTCTTGGGCGGTCATTGGGCTCATTTTTGTCATGATGCTGTCCGGCTTAGTTTGGGCACATCACATGTTCACCAACATGCGCAATTCGGAGATGTTCCCCTTCTCATTTTTCACCGAGATGATTTCCATTCCCACCGGGTTCGCCTTCATGGCCGCCTTGGGGACTCTTTGGAAGTCGCGCTATCGGCTGACCACGCCCGGTCTTCTGATATTGATGAGCATCTTCAACTTTCTTCATGGCGGCATCACCGGTGTTTTCCTGGCCGACCCGCCCATTAACCTGCAGGTGCACGACACCATGTTTGTGGTAGCACACTTCCACTACACCATCATCGGCGGCATGGTCTTTAGTTGGATTGCCGCCACCTATTACTGGCTTCCCAAGATGACCGGCCGGATGTATAGCGAATTCTGGGGCAAATTTCTGTCCATCTGGATTTTCCTGGCCTTCAACACCGCCTTTAGCACCATGTTCCTAGCCGGTCTGATGGGGATGAACCGGTGGGTCCCGACCTACCCGCCGTATCTCGGACCAATTAACTGGGTCATCACCATTGCCGCATGGACGTTGGGGGTCGGATTCGTCCTCCACGGGGTGCACATCGTGTGGGCGTGGAGAAAAGGCCCCAAAGCGCCGGAAAATCCCTGGAACGGCCACACCTTGGAGTGGCTAACCAGTTCCCCGCCGCCCGCTCACAATTTCGATGCCATTCCGGAAGTGATTGACGGCTTTTACACCTACGGTGAGAAGGCCGGGCCCATCGTCGCCAATCTCAAGGAGATTCGCCCCCACGTGGAGCACTAGCAGAGGAGGTTTAGCACATGGAACAACAGGCGAGTACCACGATGGATCAGGAGCGCCACTTGGCGGCGCTCCGCTGGGGCTTTCGGCTCTTTTTAGGCATCGAGATCATCCCGTTCATCGTGTTGTTTACCCTGCGTTACGAGTTGGACGCCTGGTACGTGGCTCCCACGGTCAATCAGTGGCTCGGTGCTGCCACCGCCGCGGTGATGCTCATCAGCATCTTTTGGGTGGTCAGTGCGCTGGGCGCCATTCGTCAGAACGACCTGATTAAGACCCAACACCGATTGAAATCGACGGTAGGTCTCGGACTCGCCTACATGGCGCTTGTCATTTACGAGTGGAGCCAGCGATCGATCCCTGTGGGCACCCGTTATGGAGAGAACTACTACACCACGTTGGGTGTGTCCGCGTTTTATACCCTCGCCGGGCTCTTCGTATTGGTGGCGGTGGCCGTGCGTTCGGGTCGCGCCCGACTCAATGCCCAGAATTACTGGGACATTCAAGCCGTGACCTGGTACTGGGTGTTTCAAGGCTTAGCCGCCATCGCCTTCTATATCTACTTCTACTGGATTTAGCGACCGATGAAAGGAGGATACCAATGACACCCTTTTCGCATCTACTGGCGGTTGGATTTTTCCCCGGACTTCCCATCCGTATTGCCTATTCGCCCGGGATGGAGCACTGGTGGGACATTTTTTGGTGGGCCTTTCAGATTTTCACCATGGCCTATCTGTTGATCTGGTTCCGGAAATCTGCCGATCGCGTTGACTCACGCTTTCATAAGAAGACCGGACCCGCTAAAGAAGACAACGTCAAGAAACCCTAAGGAAGAGGTTCTATGGATCCCCAAAGCCGTCTCATGGAGAATATGTTCAAGGTGGACTTATTTGCCTTGATCTGGATTATGGTGGCCATTGTGGTGGTGACCGCCCTCGCATGGCACTTCTATCGCGGGCTCGACGCCGACGATGGCCCTCCCGCCAAAATCTCCAGCACTGGCCCCATGCCCCTTAAGGCTCGCTGGTTAAGCTTGGTCATCACCGCGTGGTGGGCATCCGATTTGATTTGGCATGCCCGCGCGGTGGTGGTGACGCGCGCTTTCTATCGACCGCTTTTGGCACCCGACCTAGCATCACCCGCCCTCAAGTGGGCAGCCGAACTCTGGCAGGCGAATCCGGTCTTGTGGGACTTTGCCACCTTAATCGGTGACGCCGCGCTCGTATTGGGTCTCTCCTTTACCTTTCGGCACCATCCCCGTTGGATCTTATGGGGGGCGACCGCTTGGGGATTTGTCCGCTGGATTTTAACGGCCGCGGTGGCCCCCTGGGGCAACGCCCATCCCATAGGCCCGGGCGGATTCTTTTTAATCGCTGCCTCGGCCTATCTGGTCATGGCTCCATCCCATTATCGGGCCATCTTCGGAGGCGCAGCGCTTCTTTTGGCTGTCGACGCCGGGCTCACTGCCCACGGCCCCACCCATTTGGGTCTGGGCGTGGGATTGATTGGTTTGGCCTACGGAGTCTGGCGTCAGTGGACGGCGACTAGTTTTCGCATCTTGGCGCTCTTCGTCACTCTTGATCTCCTGCTTCAGCATGTGGGAATCCGCACACTTCAGGGAGGGCTCAACCAATTGTGGGTACCGTTAATGTTGCTGATGGCATTCGGCCTGCACTTGAGCCAAGAACCTCGACGACACGCCAAGCCAATTGGGGGTTAAGTTCATGGAATACTTGGCATTGGCCACCAGGCCCAAAAGCACACGACTACGAGACTATGTGACGCTGACCAAGCCGCGTATCATCACGCTACTGGTTATCACCGCTTATTGCGCAATGATCGTGGCCAAAGGGGCCATCCCCAATCTGGCCCTCACGGTAAACACCCTGGGTGGACTCGCGCTTTCCGTAGGGGGAGCCCATGCCATCAACATGTGGTACGACCGGGATATTGATCAGTTAATGGAGCGAACTCGCCGCCGCCCGTTGCCATCAGGACGCATGGCACCCTCCGAAGCATTGACGTTTGGGATCTTCCTCGAGACCGCCTCATTTGTGTGGTTGCAAGGCCACGTGAATTGGCTTGCAGCCGAAACCTCGTTGGCAGGATTTCTCTTCTACGTGGTGGTGTACACCTTTTGGCTTAAGCGACGGACGCCGCAAAACATTGTCATCGGCGGAGCGGCGGGCGCCTTTCCGCCTTTGGTGGGCTGGGCGGCCGTCACCAATCACCTCGCTTGGACGCCCTGGCTCATGTTCCTGGTGATTTTCCTCTGGACCCCGCCTCATTTCTGGGCACTCGCCCTCTACAAACGCCAAGACTATCAGCGCGCCCATATTCCCATGATGCCCGTTGTGAGGGGCAATCGTGCCACTATCAAACAAATGGTCATCTATGCGGCGCTCCTCCTCCCGTGTTCTCTGGCCCTTCACTGGACCGATCCCCGTTTGGGCATCTGGTACATGGGGCTCGCATGTCTTTTGGGGTGCGCCTTTGGAGGCTTGGTTGCCAGCCTTGGCATACCCCGCCTGAAAATGCGGCCGGAACGCGTGTTCATGGCTTCGCTGTTCTATATGGCCGGCATTTTCACCGCCATGGTGGTCACGACGCTCATGGTTTGAACGGCAAGCCAAAGAAGCTCCGCTAGAGCTGTCGGAGCTTCTTTCGTGCTAACGCTTGGCTATTTAGCTTTGGAGATGCTCCACACGTAGGCTGAGACATCTTTCAAGGTGGTGCCGGTCAGCGTTCCCGGGTGGTTGGCGGGCATATGGGCTTGGATGTACGCTCGCAAGGCAGATTCCGTATGGAACGTGTACCAGACCGCGGAAGGACCGGCCAAACGCGGAGCGCTCATGGTTCCATTGCCGCTCGGCCCATGGCAGCTTTCGCACTGGGCCTTAAAAATTTTTGCACCCGCGGCCACCATCGCCGGCGGCATAGGCGTTGAGGTGTTGTTGTTGACATTCTTCTCCCGGTGCCGATTGGATTTGCCATTCAAGGACGGCGTGGACGTGTTGTTTTTGGTCCCCTGCCTCCCCACCTGACTGTGCGAGTTCGGCTGTCCAGTAATGGGCGCGGCGTATGTGGCCCCAGCGGCCGCTAATATCCATACGGTCCCGATTGCCAGTGCCCACACGCGGTGCTGCTTTTGCATCGTCTCACTCCTTTGACGGTGAAGAAAGAGCTTACCTCGCGGTTAGCGTGCCCAGTTGTCAAGGAAAGGACTCCACCCAGGAAGAAATTTGGCGAATATTTTCCCCCTCCGGTTCAACACTAATGGCGGGAGTTGATGCAAGGTGAGTTGGTTTCGGATTGTCATCGAATACGTGGTCTCGTTTTTGGCCATGTGGGTATTGCAGTTAATGATGCCGATCTTCCCGAAATTTGGGCTAGGACACATTGCCGTGGTTTCCGCGGCGGTGGCATTGGTCGCCTATGCGGTCACGGAAATGCCCGGTGGGTATGTATCAGCCTATGGACGAGCGGCTCTCGCCTGGATCGCGGGCACAGCTGTTCTATCGATCTACTTCACCATCTTGCCACGGACAACGGGGCATCCGTACGCGTACTTCGAAGCAGCCTTAGTGTTTGGTGTGATTATTGGTCTCACGGAACTGGTGATTGCCCCCAAAAACGCCCAACAAGCCCACGGTGCTCAATAGCCCTCAGGGATCTCGGTGCTACAATGGATCGAGATCCCAAGGAGGGTTGTTCATTGACCGAAGTGGAATCATCTGGCAACTTTGCCCGACTACGCGCCTTCCATCGTGATCCGCTTGGTTTCTTTCAAAATCTGGAACGACGCTATGGGTCCGCGGTAAGCTTTCGAATGGGTCCTTGGCGCTTTTTTCTGCTAACGGATCCTAGTCGTGTGGGGCAGGTACTCGCCCACCATCGCCCATTCTTCCATAAAGGGCCCGGACTCGATCCCAAAAACCCTCTTATCGGGCGGGGTTTACTCACGTCGGAAGATGAAAATTGGGTCACCCAGCGCCGACACCTCGCCCCGGTATTTTCGGGGGCCAACGTCCGCCATATGACCCCCACACTTCACGCGATCATTCACCGGGAGTTAGACCGATGGACCATCGACGAGCCCTTCGACTTAGAGGAACGGCTCTTACACTTAAGCCTCACCTTGGTGGTAAGAACCCTGTTTTCCGATGACACGGCCGACCAAAAGGACATTGAAGCGGCAGGGCAAGCCGTCAAGTGGCTCATGGCCCACTTCTATCACCGCTCGCGCAGCGTCTGGCGCTTTCCCTATCACGTCCCCGGCTTCAATCGCCGCTATCACCTCAAAGAACGCATCCTACACCGCTTCATCAACAATCTGAAGCCGAGACCCCGCCCTTTCGAGACGGTATGGCCACACCTGAGCGACGATTCGGGAAAGCGTCTTGAGGAAGCCGCAACCTTGGTTATCGCCGGCTACGAAACCACCGGCCACGCTATGGCTTGGGCGCTTCATCAACTCGCCCAATATCCGGAGGTTGAAGAGGCGGTTCGCACCGAGGGAGAAGACGAGAACAACCGCTCCTGGACGGAAGCGGTTTTGAAGGAGAGTCTGAGGCTCTTCCCGCCCGTATGGCTTTTGAGCCGACGAGCCGTTCAGCGAGGATCTTTCGAGAATCTAGAAATCCCCGATGAGAGTCTGGTGCTGATATGCCCGTGGCTTATGCACCGGAACCCGGAGTTCTTTCCCAATCCGGACACCTTTGACCCGGAACGGTGGCTAAATCCCCCCACGCTTCCCCCCTATGCCTTTATACCCTTTGGGGCAGGCCCACGCCGCTGTATTGGCGAACATTTGGCGCTTAAAGAAGCAGGCCTGGTGGTATCGGAGATTCTGAAACGGTTTCAGATTGAGCCTCGGGATGCCCATCCCGCCGTCTTCCCCGGTCTGACTCTAGCTTCCCAAGACGGACTCTGGGTTACGGTGCGGCCCCGTTCCCAGTAGCACCACAGTGCGGGCACAGGCCGCGAAAAACCACCCGAACATCCTGGACAACAAATCCGGGCGGCCCATGGATGTCGACCTGATCCACGCCGGTCGCCTCCATATCAAACCAACGGCCGCACCGAGAGCAGGTAAAATGGTGATGGGGAACTAATCGAAGGCCGAAGAGAGACCCTCCCGAGCCCATGGGGATCTCCTCCACCAATCCGACGCGCGCCAACTCTTCTAAGACTTTATAGGTGGTCCCCCGTGCCAGTCCCGGCATCCGTGCCAGAAGACTCGCACGGATCTGCTCAGCTGTCCAATGGTCACCGGAGTTCTCCAGAAATGTTTCGAGAATGCCCAGACGCTGCGGGGTCACGCGAAGTCCACGTTCCCTCAACAACCCTTCCGCGGTCGGCATGGCGCGTATCGCCACCTCCTCGCGATTTTCGGTTAGCATGCCCCTTTGGGGGATTTCCCCGCTATTCTTGATAGTGGGCTTCGACGAACCACAGATCCTTATCCAGTTGCCGGGATACCTCCGTTAGTAAGTCGGCGCTGTCTTGGTCACCAAGTTCCCCGACCGCATCGATATCGTGGCGAATTGAATTAGCGGCATGCCCGAGACGTTCCCCGACCAGACGAATGACCTCACGGTCCTCGCGAACCCCGAGCGGCCAACTAGCCAAGTCGCTCTCCCGACTAATTTGCTGGACGGTCATGCCGGCAGTGGCACCCAAGGTGGCGGCCCGTTCGGCCATCCTGTCTTGGGCCTCCAGCACATGATCGGCGATGTCGTCGAAGAGCTGATGATAGGCGATAAAGTGCGGCCCGCGCACGTTCCAATGGGCTAGCTTTACCTGAATATACAGATCGGCGAACAAGCCCACGCGGGCATTTAAGAGCGCACTCACGTCTTCGCGAGTGTTGTCGGGTATGTTGATGGCCGTCGCTTGAATTGAAGACATGTCGTCACTCCTCCCTTTGTAGTCAATCGTACCACTTAGGACTAACTCCCACAACGGTAGAAGTCTCGTTTAATGAAAAAAGCGGGGCAGGGCAGACTGGGTGGGAGGTGAGAATCTTTGGCCACCATCATTCGCATTGTGTTTGTTTGGATCATGCTCGCCACCCGAGACCTGCTCTGGCCAGTCTTTCGCCTCCGCTGGGCGCCGGAATTAGGTCTTGCCCTCTTGGCGGCTGCAAGCGAGTGGGTTCTCATCGAATGGTCCGGATTCGCCCTGCCGGCACTCGGTCGTTCCCTTCAAGCAAGCCTCGCCGTACTGGCCATTCTTCTCCTGGGAATCCAGCGATTAAGCCCCGGCATGCCTACCCATGTTGCCATCTTTACAGCCGTTATCATCGCGCTTGGCGCAGGCTTCTTAGAACTTTTGCTGGGCGACGGGCTCCGCCGCCGCATAAAAAGTTAGGGCGCCGATAGCGGCGCCCCCGTAAATCTCATGCTTTCCCTACAAAAGCCATAAGGCCAAGAGCCCGGTGATGAGCGCCGCTATTGCCACCAGCGCGGCCACCTTCACCATGGTACGGGTGCCCAGTTGTTGTCCCACCATCGCCATCGAGGGCAAGCTCACGGCCGGCAATGCCAGCATCAAAGTACCACCCGCCCCTAACCCGAGGCCAAAGGACATCAACGTCTGGATAATGGGAATTTCTCCAGCGGTGGGAATGACGAACAACGTCCCGAAAATTGCTAGCGCCACCATTAGCCAGAGGGAATGGCCAATGGCCGGATTCATGGCTGGGAATAGCCACGCCCGCACCGCTCCTAAAATGGCCACGATGATGATGTACTCCGGTATTAATCCCACCGCTAGCCGGCCCAAGGTGGAAAGGAAACGACCAAGCGTTGCCGGCTCATCTGTCGGCCGGGTGACCTCGCGTGTCAACGGGGTCTCTTGCGATGATTTCCCCGAGTCCATCCAGCGGTCACCGAGCCAGGACACACCGAACACCAACACGAGCCCCATCCCAATACGAAGCATCGCCCAATTCCACCCTAAGACAAAGCCCATAAAGATAATCGTAGCCGGGTTCAGAATCGGATTTCCCAACCAATAGGCCAAGGTTGCCCCGGTGGACAGATTTTTCTTCTTCATCGACACGGCAATAGGCGCACTACAGCAGGTACACATCATCGAGGGAACCGCTGCCGCTACCGCCAGCACCCGACTCTTCGGGCTGACTCTGCCGAGTACGCGATAGAGCCAGCTGGCAGGCAATAGGGTCTGCACACCGGCTCCCACCAAGAGCCCCACCACCAGCGCGATCCAAATATCCTTGAAATAGTCCCCGGTGTACGTAAGCGCTGCGTGAAACCCCACTTGCGGGGCGGCCGCCGATGAGCCGGTCACAATCGACTGGCCAAGAGTATGGTGGGCCGCCGCCGAAAACGCTTTGAAATAGTACGGCTCCCATTTGGCGTAAAATACGCCCAACACGGCAATCCCCACAAATATTGCCGCCGGCCATGCCCATCGCCGACGGCCCATCTTGGGTTGAATCGGTACCTGCATGAATCATTCCTCCTGAGACAATTAATCGACGGGCCGACTTCTGATATTGAGTCCTGGAGGACCGGCTAGCACCTCGCCAATCGCCCACAATGAAAGGCCTCGCGCCCGAAAGCTCTCTTCTATGGCCTCCGACCGTTCCCGAGAAACGGTAAACAAGAGGCCGCCGGAGGTCACGGCGTCCGCCAACAGCCGGTGAAGGGCATTCTCCCGGTCGAGCCCCTCACTGTGCGGCGCCACGTAGTGAAAGTTTCGGACACTTCCCGCCGGTAGGCGATTTTCGTCGGCAAGCGCCAACGCTCCAGGCAACAACGGTATGGATTCGGGCCAGATCTCCATCTGGACCCCCGCCCCCGCCGCCATCTCCCAAAGGTGGCCTAAGAGACCAAACCCGGTCACGTCTGTGCATGATCCGGGATCTCCCACTTGTCGAATAGCCTCGGCCGCGTCCCGATTCAAACTCGACATCATGGCCGTGACCGCCTCCAGCATCTCCGTTGACGCCCGACCATCCTTTATTGCCTTGATCACCACGCCGCTTCCAATCGGCTTGGTGAGAAACAGCACCTCCCCCACCGTCGCCGTACTATTGCGCCAAATATGCTGGGGATGCACCAAACCCGTGACCGCATAGCCCATTTTCGGCTCCGGATCATCAATCGAGTGGCCGCCAATCACGGAACAACCTGCCTCATTGATGACATCCTGCCCTCCGGCCAACATTTTCGCGACCACCCGAGGATCTAACTGTCCGGCCGGTGTGGCCAAAAGATTCATCGCCGTCAAGGGCTTTCCCCCCATGGCGTAGATGTCAGATAAGGAGTTGGCCGCCGCAATGCGTCCGAACTGATATGGGTCATCGACCACCGGCGTGAAAAAGTCCACCGTTTGCACCAAAGCGGTCTCGTCGCTCAATTGAAAAACCCCGGCATCGTCGTGAGTAGCGTTCCCTACCAAAATTCGGCGGTCGCGCGTGGCGGAATGCGGCAGGGTTGATAAAATGGCATCCAGATCCTCTGGACCCAGTTTGCAACCTCAGCCTGATTTGCTAGTCATTTCGGTTAAACGCTTAGCCATTCAGTAGCCCTCCCCCCCGAAACTCCCCCTTACATTAAAATAGTTATGTCGCAGAGTGCAATTTGTCATGTAAAATCTGAATGACGCGGACAAGAAGGATGGTGGCGATGACCTTCGAGGACTTGGAGCTTTTCTGGGCTTTAGCCGAACGGCAGAGCATCACCGAGGCTGCCCACATGATGCGGGTCAGTCAACCGACCGCTTCTCGCCGTCTAAAAGCCATGGAAGAGGAATTAGGTGCCGCACTTTTAGATCGGGGCGCCCATCCCCTCTCGCTCACTCCCTTCGGATTCTTATTTCTTGATTTTGCCGACGAGGTGCTGCAGAAGCTACGCGGGCTTAAGTTAAATGCCGGTAACAATCATTCCATTATCGGCACGCTGACCGTGGCCACCAGTTCCAGTCCGGCTGCGAGGCTTGTGACCCGATGGATGGTGGAATTCATCAAAGCCAATCCTGGAGTGCATTTGCGGCTCGAAGAAATGAATTCCGATGCGGTGGAACGACACGTGTTAGACCATGAGAGTCTCATCGGGTTTATGGGCGTCAAGCCCCACGACAGGCGCCTCACCGCCATGGCCATCGGCGAAGACGAGATTGTTCTCATCATACCTCGCCAATCGCCGTATTCCGACCTTCCCCATCCTGCTCCGTGGGAGCGCCTTCGCACCCTGCCTTTCGTGAGCCGCACACCTGGCTCGGGCACCGAGAGCGTGGTGGCTGAGGCTCTCAGGATCCGGGACTGGGCCCCGCAGGCTCACCGGACGCTTGAGGTCGATACGGCCTCCAGACTCATCGATGCCGTGGAATCTGGTCTTGGGGTAGGGTTTGTGTCCCGAGAACTCTTGTTTCGTCGCGACCTTGAACGAAGCACCGTCTGGCCCATCAAGAATTTCCGCGTCACGCGACCGTTATATCTCGTATTCGATCCCAATCAAATTCAATCCGCGCCGACGGCGCGCGCGTTTCTTCGCTATGCCAGCCTCCAGCTCCATAGCCGAGACCGCGCCACCTAGTAAAGGAGGTCGCTAATGCCCGCTGTAATCACTGCCAAAGATATTGCCAACGCCTCAATTGACAATGTGCAAACCTGGTTCGATGAAGGCCGCTTGAATGCTCAAACCTTGGTGCTGTTGTGCTTGGAGCGCATCGCCCGTCTAGACCGGTCAGGACCGAGGCTCAACAGTGTTGTTGAGGTCAATCCCGATGCCTATCACATTGCCCAACTGCTTGACCAAGAGCGGAGGCTCCGGGGGCCGAGAAGCCCGCTTCACGGCATCCCAGTTCTTATCAAAGATAACATCGCGACGGCGGACAAGATGCACACCACGGCAGGTTCGCTCGCCATGAAAGATGTCTATGCCCCTCAAGACGCTTTTGTGGCCGAACGACTCCGGCAGGCGGGGGCCGTGATTTTAGGCAAAACCAACCTCACCGAATGGGCAAATTTCATGACCGACCATATGCCCAATGGC
>JAKADW010000038.1 GCA_021820165.1 Bacillota bacterium | reverse complement strand
TCGGTATCGCTGGGCGGGCGGTGGTCCAGGAGGGACGCGTCACCACCTTGACCCAGATTGCCGGGTTAAATATCCGCATCGCACGTGCCGTTCAGGGGCCCGGTCACAGGGTCTGGGAGCGGCTTCAAGCGGCGGGTGTCGAGTTAGGTGGGGTGTTACTGGTGTCCCCGCCGCGGGCGGGGAAAACCACCCTCTTGCGGGATTTGGTACGTGTCCTGAGCGACCAAGGACGGCGGGTGGTGGTGGTTGATGAACGGTCGGAGATCGCGGGTCTCGGGGGGGCCGGGATCTCCGGCCATGATTTGGGTCTGCATACCGACGTCTTGGATGGGTGGCCGAAAGTTCAGGGGATCGAGGTCGCTATTCGCACCCTCGGACCGGATTTAGTGGCCGTGGACGAATTGGGGGGACCCAAAGATCTCGAAGCCGTCTGGAAGGCCCGCCACTCGGGGGTGGGGGTCTTGGCGACCATGCACGGCGATTCGCGCCAGGATCTGCTGGTCCGATCCGAGTTCCGCCAGGTGCTTCTGGAGGGCGCCTTTGATGCGGTGCTCACCTTGTCAGCTAATCCGGCGCCCGGAACGGTTCGGGAGGTATGGTTCCCGGATGGTGCCGCATGACGGGGCTGAAGGTCGTCGCCGCGCTGGCGGTGGTCGGCGCAGCTCTCGGCTTAGGTCGATTGGCTGCCCGGCCTTATCGCGCACGGGTACTCACGCTGGAAGCATTTCAGCGGGTCATGCGCCGACTGCAGCCTTTAATGGTACGAAACCGACTGCCGCTTCCCTCGGCACTAGTGGAGGCGGCCAGGGCGCAACCCTTGTTGTTCTCCGCTATTGAATCCTTGGTCGCCACACTCGGGAACCCGGATGCCGATCTGGCGCGCCAATGGGACCAGATGCTGGAAGGGATTCCGGGACTTTGGGAGGACGACCGCGCGGTGCTGCGGGACTTCGGGCGGATACTGGGCAGAACCGACGCGGAGGCGCAACAGGCGGAGTTGGCCGCCGTGCGAGAGGAGCTGTCGCGTTTGACCCTCGAGGCGAGACGGCACGAGGCGCAGGATGGCCGGCTCTATCCCGCGCTCATCAGTGCCATGGGGGTCATGGTGGTCATTCTGTTGCTCTGACGAGAGGTGAGGTAATGGCAAGCGTCGACCTGATTTTCAAGCTGGCCGGAATCGGTATTTTGGTCACCGTGGCTTACAGCGTACTGGAACGGCTGGACCGCAAAGAATGGGGGCAACTGGTGGCGCTGGCCGGCATTGCCATCGGCTTTTTGATGGTTTTGCAGGAGGTGGCTCAGCTATTCCAGTCCGTCCGCACCATGTTCAACCTCTAAGGGGGGCTCCCGTTTGTTGGATTTAATGCGGGTGCTGGGACTAGGGCTGATGGTGACGGTGCTTCTCATCGTGGTACGCGAACAGCGGGGCGACATCGCGGTTATCGTTCGATTAGCCGTCGGGGTGGCGATGTTTCTCATCATCGTACCTGACATCGCTCGAGTGATCGCGAGCTTTGTCCACATTTCGGAACTCGCTCACATTCCCGCCCAGTACCTCGCCATTCTGCTGAAGGTCATCGGCATCGCCTATCTCACCATGTTCGTAGCCCAATTGGCTCAAGACAGCGGCGAGGGTGGCACGGCCTTAAGGGTGGAACTGGCAGGGAAAATCGCCATCTTGCTCCTCGCCGTTCCGCTGGTGGCTAGCATTACCGAGACGGTGTTGAAGCTGATTCCGAGCTAGGGTTGGTGAAGGAGGGGAACGGTTTGAAAGGCTATGTGTGGCTTGCCGGAGGAATAGCGGGGGCGCTGTTTGTTCCTCATTTGGCATGGGCGGCCTCGGTTCCCCACCTCGTCAATCAGCAGATTCAATCCCTCAACACCGGTGGATTAGAGCAGAACCTCAACCACATGCTTAGCAAAAGCGGCGGCCCTCGTTTGCCAAGTGTGGGAGAGATTGCCCATCGGGTGTTGGCTAAACAAATGCCCTTTGACCCTCGGACATTTCTGACGGCGTTGGGTAGCGCCCTTCTCGGCGACTTAGGCGTCGAGGGGCGGGTGCTGGGTATCATTTTTCTGCTCACGGTATTAGCAGCCTTATTGGCTCGCCTAGGGGAGACCTTTGAGGGGCTTGAGAAACAAGGCTTGGTATCACTCACGCGTATGGTAGTCGTATCGGTCCTCATCTTAGTGGCGCTCCATTCGTTTGGGGTGGCGATCTCCATGGTGCGTGGTTTGGTGGGAAATCTGGTGCATTTCATGGAATCGCTGATTCCGCTTTTGATGGTGTTAATTGCCGGCAGTGGAGCGGTGGCGTCCGCCGGCATCTTTCATCCCTTGATGCTACTGGTCACCAATTTAGTGGCAGTGTTGACCAAGCAATGGGTCCTACCGCTGGTTTTGATGGCGACGTTGGTGGAACTAGTGTCGGTGTGGCTTCCCAAATACTCGCTGAAAAACTTAGGGGGCCTGTTCCGTACCGTAGGCCTCACCTTGTTGGGAGGTTTGATGACGCTCTTTTTAGGGGTGATGGCGGTTGAGGGAGCGGCGGGATCGGTAGCCGATGGGGTGACGCTGCGGACGGGAAAATTTCTAGCCAATACCTTTGTTCCGGTCATCGGCAAGATGTTTTCGGACGCCATGGAGGCGGTGCTGGGAAGTTCTCTCTTGCTCAAGAACGCTGTGTCGGTGTTTGGGGCTCTCGGAATCATCGCCTTGGTGACATTTCCGTTGGTCAAGATCTTCGCCATGATGGTTCTCTATCGGGTGGGGGCGGCCGCATCGGAACCGCTCGGGGTTTCGGGGGTAGGCGAGGCCCTCAATTTGATGGCCAATGCGCTGGGCTGGCTCATGGCGATTGCAGGGGCGGTGGCGCTGATGTTCTTTCTGGTCGTCACCGTGGTGGTGGGGACGACCAATGGGGTGCAACTATGATGGCGTCCATCGGCGATTGGATCAAGGTGCTGATAGTGGTCGTGCTGCTCGGAAATTTTGTGGACTACCTTTTGCCCAAAGGCGATATGAAACGATATGGGGGATTGGTGGTGGGATTGGTCATCTTGGCAGTGATGATTAATCCGCTTTGGGGGTGGATGCGCCATGTACGGCATGTGGCCATTGGCGCCCCAAATGCCGGATGGACGAATACGGCTCAAGGATTCAGTACGGTAGTGGAGTCAGAAGAACTCCACCAGGCGGAGGCCATCGTCCTCAGTATGCCGCACATCCTGTCCTGCCAGTTGACGAGTAATTCCGGTGGGGCTGTAACGGCGGTGGTGCGGACATCCAATCGTAAAGTCTCCCTGAATACTGTACGCCAGTACGTCAAGGCTGCGTTGGAAGTCACCATGGGAAAGGCCCCCGAGATTGAGTTGACGGTGCATGCGGATCGTCCTGTCAAAGGTTAGGAGGGAACCATGCCGAACGGATATCGCGAATGGTGGAATAAGTTCATTCAACAGGATCGGAAGAGCCTTGTCAGGCTCATCGTCATTGGCGGGGTGGGGGTGTTGTTGTTAGGATTCGGTAGTTTCGGCGTCTCGCGCCCCTCACCGCCGGCAAACAAAGCAACCGCTGGCGACCCGGTTGGGGCAGCAAAGACCCCTTTGGAACGCCAAGAGAATCAGATATCCCAGCAATTGGCCGCCATCTTGACGAAAATACCCGGGGTGCACCAGCTATCGGTGGCCGTTACGTTAACTCGCAGCATTCAGTCGCAATACGTGGATAGCTCGGGATCCGGCAATGGCACCCAGCCGGTGGTTGTGACCACAAATTCTGGCCAGACGGTGGTGCCCTTTGATCAGATTGGCCCAGCCGTGGGTGGGGTGGTGGTCGTCTCCCCATCGGCCATGCGGCCCCTGATTCGCAGCGAACTCACCCAGGCCGTGCAAACTCTGTTGCAGATACAACCGTATCAGGTATTGGTTTTGCCAAACTAGACTCTTTTGAAGGAAAATAAGGAGGCAGTCTCATGAAGCGTCCACAAGTCATCCGATTTGCAGCATTCGTCACGGTTCTGGCGGTATTGCTAGGCTATGTGGTGTATCACCGCACCAGCCCCGACACTGCCGTAAGCGCCCGGGGCGGGTCCATTACCGCCAAGGCTAAGGCGAACACCACCAGCTTAGAAAATTACTTTGTGAACTTCCGTATGAAGCGGGACCAACTAATGTCCAAGGAAGAGGCGACCTTACAAGCCCTGCTCAAAAACCCCGGAATTTCGAAAGCAGCTCGGTCGCAGGCGTCGGCCACCTTGGTGCGCGACACCCAGGAGTTAAAGCAGGAAACCCGCATTGAGGGTCTCTTGTCCGGTCGCGGGTTTCCGTTGACGGCGGTCACTGTGACCCAAAATCAAGTCGTTGTGCAGGTGGGGGCGGCCCAATTGAGCTCCAAGCAGGTCGCTCGGATTGCCGACACGGCCACCATGGTCACGGGTCTTCCTCCCGAAGACGTGGTGATTCTTCCTAAATCCTAAAGGTTCTAGGGAACTAGGGGGACTCCGGTCCCCCTAGACATCTCTCCCCGATTATGGTCTATTAGTCAATGATAAGAAGGGGAGGATCGCATGTTTCGCAAGATTTTAGTGGCCAATCGCGGGGAGATCGCGATTCGCGTCATGCGGGCGGCCCGGGAACTCGGCATTCAAACGGTGGCAGTCTACTCCGATGCGGATAAAGACGCACCGCATGTGCGCTATGCGGATGAAGCGTTTCCTATCGGTCCAGCCCAATCGGCCCTCAGTTACTTACATATTCCGAACATTATCAATGCCGCCGTACATACGGGAGCCGAAGCCATTCACCCAGGCTACGGCTTTTTGTCCGAAAATGATCATTTTGCCCGGGTGGTGGAAACCTGGGGTCTGGTCTTCATTGGACCCCCAGCCGACGCGATTAAGAGCATGGGGATCAAAGCTGACGCCCGACGGCTGATGCAACAAGCAGGCGTTCCGGTCGTGCCGGGGACAGAAGGAACCGTTTCGGACCTTGCCGAAGCCCAGCGCATTGCGGAGGACATTGGATATCCGGTGCTGGTCAAGGCATCCTTTGGCGGGGGAGGTCGCGGCATTCGCATTGTGGAAAGCCCCGACCAGCTAGAAGACGCAATTGAGCGCGCAAGCCGCGAGGCCAAATCTGCTTTCGGTCAGGGCGACGTGTATCTTGAAAAGTACCTCATTAACCCGCGGCATATTGAAATCCAAGTGATTGCCGACATGCATGGCAATGTCGTGAGCCTCGGCGAGCGAGAGAGTTCGTTACAGCGTCGGCGTCAGAAGGTGATGGAGGAAGCGCCTTCTCCAGCATTGACACCGGAAATTCGCGAGCACATGAGCGAGGCGGCTAAAAAGGCTGCGCTGGCGGTCAACTATGTGGGCGCCGGGACGTTGGAATTTTTGCTGGATCAAGCGGGGAACTTCTACTTTATGGAGATGAACACTCGGGTCCAAGTGGAACACCCTTGCACGGAACTGGTCACCGGCGTGGACATTGTGAAGGAGCAGATTCGGGTGGCGGCCGGTTTGCCGCTCAGTATCGCCCAAGAGGACGTTTCCCTGCGGGGGTGGAGCATCGAGTGTCGGATTAATGCAGAAGATCCCGCGACGCAGTTTCGGCCCAGCCCAGGCACTGTGACCACCTGGCGCGAACCGGGCGGTCCCTGGGTTCGGGTGGATGCGGCTGCTGAAGCCGGTTACACCGTTCAGCCTTATTACGATTCCTTGCTGGCAAAGCTGGTGACCTGGGGACGTGACCGCGAAGAAGCGGTGGCCCGGATGCGGCGTGCACTGACGGAGTTCAAAGTGGAAGGTGTCAAGACCACCATTCAGATGCACCAACAATTAATGGAGGACCCGGAATTTCAACAGGGTCATATCCACATCAACTTCCTCGCGGAGCGGTTTAAAGGCGCGTAAAGGAGGGAACCTGAATGCAGGATGGGTCGAGCTTGGGTTTGAAGCCTGCTATCCCTAGTGTTCACATTGCTAACGAGGTGATCGCGGAGATTGCGGCATTGGCAGCCCAAGAAGTGGAAGGCGTCGAAGGACTTCAGGGAGGAGTGGCGGCCGGGCTCAACGATGTGTTGGGCCGTCGCCCCACCGGGCGTGGGGTCCGTGTCGACGTGGAGGACCGGAACGTCGACTTGTCCGTGAATTTGACCGTCGCATATGGCGTCCGAATTCCGGAAGTGGCGCAGCAAGTGCAAGCCAAGGTGAAGAGAGAAGTGGAGCATGCGACCGGCTTAACGGTCTCCGCCGTGGACATTCACATTCAAGGGGTGTCCTTTCAGAGCGAAGCCCAAGAATAAAGACGGGAGGCTAAGGTGTGGCACGGCACCATGCACGGGAACTTGCATTAAAAATTTTGTTTGAATATGACCTCGCGCAGGCCACGTTGCCCGAAGTGTTGGAGCGCACCCTGGGAGGGGCTTCGGATAGTGACGGACAATACGCTCGGCAATTGGTGGAGGGGACCATCGCCCGCCAGAAACATCTGGACGAATGGATTTCCGACGCCGCCCACGATTGGCGGATCCACCGGATGCCTGCTATTGATCGCAACATCCTCAGGCTCGCTTCGTTCGAAATCGCCGAGGAACCGGATGTACCCTTATCCGTCATTATCGACGAGGCGGTGGAGCTAGCCCAAGCCTACAGCACGGACGAGGCCAAGCGTTTCGTCAACGGAGTGTTGGCATCAGTGGCCGGCAAAGTGAGACCAGAAGGTGATGCGGATCGACCTCGTTCCTAGTCATTGGAGTCTTGGCATTGATACCAGCGCCTATACTACCTCGGTTGCGGCGGTATCGTCGGATGGCCATTGGATTCGGCAAGAGCGGCGATTATTGACCGTTCCTGTTGGCAACCGTGGTCTCCGTCCCAGTGAGGCGTTGTTTCAACATGTGAAAAATCTACCGGCGCTGTTGCAGCAAGTGATGCTAGGGCTTCCTCCAAGGGGCCTTAACGTGGTGGGGGTCTCCAAGGCACCTCGGCCGACTCCCGACTCGTACTTGCCTCCGTTTTTGGCGGGAGTCCTCGCGGCCCAAGGGGTCGCATTGGGTGCGGGGGTGACGCTCGTCGAAACGACCCATCAGGAAGGCCACATCCGGGCCGGACTTGCCGATACAGGGCTCGAACCCCAAGACCCGTTCTTTGCCTTGCACATTTCCGGGGGAACCACGGAATTGGTGCGGGTGGACCGGCGAAGGATCCCTTGGCAGGTAGAACTGGTCGGAGGCAGCGATGATCTGTATGCCGGCCAAATGGTGGATCGGATTGGCGTATTAATGGGCCTCCCGTTTCCCGCGGGCCCGGCGCTGGATGAACTGGCCGAGGAAACCGATGACTGGGTGGCCATTCCTTGGTCTCGTCCCCGCCGGGAGGGGGATCGGTGGTGGACCAGTTTTTCAGGTCCGGAGTCCGCCGCCCGTCGTGCGTATGCGGCGGGCATGAAACCGCCAGGTTTAGCGCGGGGGGTATTGGACTCCATCGCTCAGAGTCTGGTGGCGTTGGTGCTGGCCGCGGCCGAACCCGGTGACCTTTTGGTCGTCGGGGGAGTGGCCGCGAATACCCATATTCGTCGGGTGCTGATGCAGCGATTATCCGATCGGGGTTTTCAATTAGGCTTCGCCTCGCCCGCCTTGAGTCGAGACAACGCGGTAGGGGTGGCGTTCTTAGCCTATGAACGGTGGGCCCGGGACACAAGGGAGGGTGCAGAGTGACAGAGATTTTAGATGGAAAACGCGTGGCAGCGTCCCTCCGGGAGAGGCTCAAGGAGGAAATTGCCAAGTCCCAAGCGGAACCTGGCCTTGCGGTGGTTTTAGTGGGCAACGACCCGGCGTCAGAAATTTATGTGCGTAACAAGGGGAAAGCTGCGCGCTCGGTGGGTATGCGGTCCCTGGAACGACGATTGCCGGAATCTAGCCGAACCGAGGACGTGCTCCAGGTTGTGGAAGAACTCAACCGGGATCCCGGGGTCCATGGGATTCTTGTGCAATTGCCCATGCCCCGTCAAATTGACCGTCGGCGAGTCATCGAGGCGATTCGGCCCGAAAAGGATGTGGACGGGCTTACCCGTACCAGTCAGGGGGCGCTAATCGAAATGCAACCCGGGCTCCGTCCGTGCACGCCGGCCGGGATTATGGATTTGTTGGACGCCTTTAAGGTCCCGTTGGCGGGGCGTCGCGCGGTCGTGGTGGGGCGGTCATCCTTGGTGGGATTACCCACCGCCCTGCTGTTGTTGGCTCGAAATGCTACCGTGTCTATTTTGCACTCACGCTCCGAAAATCCCTGGGAGGTGGCCCGTGAGGCGGACGTCTTGATCGCTGCGGCGGGGCGACCTCGGTTGGTGACCCGCGAATGGGTTAAGCCTGGGGCAGTGGTAGTAGATGTGGGCATTCATCGGACCGAGGCGGGGCTGGTGGGAGACGTCGACGCCGAAGCTCTAAAGGGCCATGCCGGCGCTCTATCCCCGGTTCCCGGCGGGGTGGGGCCTATGACCATCGCAGAACTTCTCAATAACACCTGGTTAGCCTTTCAGGGGCACTTCTCATGAAAACCCTATCCGTCGGCGAACTGGTGTCTCAGATTCGCCACTTGGTGGAAGGGGTCGCGGATTGGCAGCGCGTATGGGTGTCCGGGGAACTCAGCGGTGTTCGGCATCATAGCTCGGGCCACTGGTATTTCACGCTCAAAGACGATACGGCGCAGCTGAGAGCGGTCATGTTCCGGCGAGACGCCAGTAATCTTAGCGCTCCATTAAAAGATGGGATGGCAGTTTTGGCCTTTGGCCGGGTGGGCGTTTTTGAACGGGATGGACAAACCCAGTTGTACGTATCGTTGATTCGCGATATGGGGCGTGGATCTCAGGATCAGCAGCTGCAATTGCTCAAGGAACGCTTGTATCAAGAAGGCCTGTTCTCCCGGACGAAGCGGGCTTTGCCCCTGGTTCCGCGGGCTGTGGGCGTGATCACGTCGGGTACCGGAGCGGCCCGCTTTGATATCGAAACGGTCGTCTCGCGGCGCTTTCCTGGCATGCCGCTGGTGCTGTATCCGGTTTTGGTTCAGGGCCGGGAAGCGGCCTCCAGTATCGTTGACGCCTTAGCCAAGATTCGTCGCGACGATGTGGACGTCCTCATCATCGGTCGTGGTGGGGGCGCCAAGGAAGATTTGGCCGCCTTCAACGATGAGGCCGTGGTACGGGCGGTGTTCGCTTCCCCTGTGCCGGTGATTTCGGCCGTGGGCCATGAAATCGATACCACGTTGGTGGATTTGGTAGCCGATCTTCGGGCGCCGACGCCCTCGGCAGCGGCGGAGTTGGCGGTTCCAGAGGTAGCACAACTGCGGGTCTGGCAGGGAACCTTGACCTCCCGCCTGGATAGCGCTTTGCGCCAGCGCCTCAGCTGGGAAAGAAGCCGTATTGAAGGCTGGGTCGCACATGGCCTTTTGGCTCACCCGGAGACCCTGTTTCGCGAATACCGTCATCAGCTCGACCGTTTGGAGGAACGGGTGGAACGAGCCGCCGAGCGCATTATGGTCGAGGGCCGGCACCGTTTGGAACGCATCGATGCGCGATTGCCCTGGCTCAATCCGGAACTGCCGTTGGAACGCGGTTATGCGTATGTCACCGACGCCGCCGGAGCGCTGATAACGCGCAATGGGTTACAATGGGACAGAAGCTATGAGGTGCATTGGAGCGACGGAAGCGCCTGGGTTCAGCCCATCCAGTCGGAGGAGGGTCACGAGAGCGATGAATGACGATCAAGATTTGGACCAATATGAAACCCTGATGGCCCGTCTGGAAGAAATCGTGAAGTTGCTGGAAACGGGCCGAGCCCCACTCGGCGAAAGCCTCCGTCTTTATCAAGAGGCGAAGGCGTTAAGCCAACGAGCCAACAAATTATTAGAGCGGGCGGAGGCTTTGATGGAGAGCCCCAAACCTCGGGAGGCGTGACGATGACGCGTGGGTCATGGCTCGATGGGGCGCGGGAACGGGTCAACCAGTGGATTCAGACGGACATCGAGGCGATGGAGCGTCAGCCCGGCTCGGTGGAGGAGGCCATGGCGTATGCGCTAATGGCTGGCGGCAAACGGCTTCGCCCGCAGTTGATGTTAGCCGCGGCCGACTATGTAGGCATTGACTGGGAGAAGATTCGTCCGGCTGTGTTGGCCGTGGAGTACTTGCATACCTATTCCTTAATTCATGACGATTTGCCCGCCATGGATGACGATGACTGGCGACGGGGAAAGGCGACCACCCACAAGGTCTTTGGGGAGGCTCGAGCGATTTTAGCCGGCGACGCACTCCTCACCGAGGCGTTTTTGAAGATGGCGACCTTAGTGGACCAATTTTCGGCCGCAGCGGTGGTCGCGGCGGTGGGCAAATTGGCGGCGGCCGCTGGCCGGGAAGGTCTGGTGCGGGGTCAGGTGCTCGATTTGGCGGCCGAACATCAAGAGGTACGACTGCCGGAATTGGAGACCATTCATCGGCTCAAAACCGGAGCGCTGTTTTCGGTAGCGTTATCGATTCCGCCGCTTTTGGCCGGCCGTCGGGAGGATGCGGCAGCGCTGGCGCGGTTTGGTCAGCACTTCGGGTTGGCTTTTCAAATGGTGGATGATATGTTGAATGTAATTGGCGATGCCCAACAGTTGGGCAAAGCCACCGGGACCGATGCCCAGCGCGGCAAGGCTACCTATCCCTCTTTAATGCCGTTGGAAGAGGTGCGCAGGTTGGTCGAGAAGCATTGTCGGCAGGCATTGGCGCTCGTGGACCCCCAACGGGCCGAGCATCTTCGGGAGTTGTTGGCCTTTATGCGGGACCGCTCGTGGTAGAGAGGAGGGCCTCATGGCCAGCTTGCTTGAACGGATTCACACACCCAAAGATTTTCGTCACTT
>JAKADW010000037.1 GCA_021820165.1 Bacillota bacterium | reverse complement strand
AATTGACGCGTAGGTTTGGCGATTAGATGAATAAGGAGGATCACATGGCAACCAAGACGAAGTACATCGATCTAAAAACCCAAATTCCCGGTCCGAAATCGAAACCGATTCTGGAGCGGCTAAAAAAAGCCACCCCGCGTGCGGTGGGGATTTATGCCCCGTTGATTGTCGATCATGCGCACGGCAGCTTACTGACGGATGTGGATGGCAACACCTTTATTGACCTCACGGGTGGGGTGGGGGTGTTGAACGTCGGTCACACCCACGATTTCGTGAAAAAGGCTTTGCACGAGCAGGTGGATCGCTTTTTGCACACGGATTTCACCAACCTGCCCTACGAGAGCTACGTACGGCTGGCTGAGCGGCTAAATGCGCATTTTCCGGGCGGCGGCCCCGCGACCACCGTCTTCTTCAACTCCGGAGCCGAGGCGGTAGAAAATGCCGTGAAGATTGCCCGGGCCTACACCAAGCGGAAGGGGATCCTCACCTTTGAACGCGCGTTTCACGGCCGTACGTTGATGGCCATGACGCTGACCTCCAAAGTTCACCCGTACAAGGCGGGTATGGGACCTTACGCGCCAGAAGTCTATCGCGCCCCCTATCCCTACCCCTATCGGTGCGAGTTCTCAGGCGGCGAGCCGAACCATGTGTGCGATGAGAAGTGCTATGCGAACATTGAAAAAGCCTTGATGCTGCAGGTGGCGCCGGAGGACTTGGCGGCCGTCATCGTCGAGCCCGTGCAGGGTGAAGGCGGATTCGTGGTGCCCCCGGCGAGCTTCTTGCCATGGCTTCGTCGATTCACCGAGAAGCACAATATCCTCTTGATTGTTGACGAGGTACAGACGGGGTTTGGACGCACCGGTACCTTCTTTGCGACCGAACAGGCAGGCATTCGGCCGGATCTGCTGGCGATGGCCAAGTCAATCGCCGATGGCATTCCCCTCTCCGGGGTGATGGGGCGTCCAGAAGTCATGGACGGTCCGGAGGATTCGCAGATTGGGGGAACCTATGTCGGAAACCCGCTCGGAACGTCGGCTGGCAACGCCGTGCTCGACGTATTCGAGCAGGAAAACCTCCTCGAGCAGGCCAAGCGACAAGGGGAGCATTTGATGACGCGGTTGAAGGCAATGCAGCAAAAGAACCCCTTGATTGGCGACGTGCGGGGGCTGGGCGCCATGGTAGCGATTGAATTGGTGCGGGATCCAAAGACCAAGGAGCCAGCGGCTGACGAAACCAACCGGGTGTTGCATACCATGATTGATCGTGGTGTCTTAATGTTGAAGTCGGGGATTTACGGCAACGTGATTCGCTTTTTGGCCCCTCTCAACACGCCCTTGGACATGTTGGACGAGGCACTCGACATTTTTGAGCGCACGTTGGCGGAGGTTGGAGGGCGTTAAGCCCTCCAAGGTGGCGTGACTACTGACGGACCCCTGACGGGTGTTCAAGTGCTGGATCTCTCCCGGGTGTTGGCGGCTCCTTATGCCACGATGGCTCTGGGTGAGCTAGGTGCGGACGTGATTAAGGTGGAACGACGTCCCGACGGCGATGAAACCCGACAATGGGGTCCGCCGTTTGTTCAGGGCGAATCGACCTATTTTTTGTCCACGAATCGCAACAAACGCTCCATCGCCTTAGATCTGCGAAAGCCTGAGGACCAATCGCGGGTGCGAGACTTGGCGCTCGGCTGGGCAGACGTAGTCGTGGAGAATTTCAAGCCGGGGACCCTGGGGCGCTTTCAATTAGGCCTGGATGATCTGCGTAAGGCTAAGCCGCGGCTCATTACCGCCAGTCTTCGCGGCTACCCGGTTCCTGATGACAATCCTGGTTACGATTTCGTCATTCAGGCCGGTTCAGGGCTTATGTCGATCACCGGACCGCCTGATGGGGAGCCGTATAAGGTCGGGGTGGCGGTCAGTGATGTCACGGCGGGCCTGTTTCTCTTAAGCGGCATTGTCGCCGCGTTATATCGGCGGGAGCGTACGGGCCAAGGCGATCACTTGGAGGTTTCACTTTGGGGAGCGCAGTTGGCCGGGTTGGCGAACGTGATGCAAAGCTACCTGTCCACGGGTAAGGCGCCCGGACGCTACGGAAATGCTCATGCATCCCTGGCCCCGTATCAGACGGTGCGCACGGCTGACGGGTGGATGGCGCTGGGCGTGGGTAATGACCATCAATTTCAGGCATTGTGCCAGGTACTGGGACATCCTGAATGGGCGGAGGATCCGCGCTTTCGCACCAACCCGGATCGAGTGGCTCATCGCACCATCCTGATTGCCCAATTAGAAGACGTGCTTACCACCCGAAGGACTCCCTGGTGGGTGTCACGGTTGGAGGAGGCCGGCGTGCCCGCGGGCCCAGTGCGCACCATTCCTCAAGCCGTCGAGTATGCCAAGGCCCAAGGTCACCAGGTTTTAGTCGAGGTGGAGCATCCGGCCGTGGGCCGGTATCCGGCCGTGCGTTTGCCCTGGACGTTTCACCAGAGTGAGGCCGAGGCGCGATCCGCGCCGCCCCAAGTTGATCAGCATCGCGACGAGATTTTGGCCTTAGTGGCCAGCATTCGCCGACGTCGAGGAGAGGGAGTAGACCGTGACTGATATGTGGGCTTTAATTGATGATTTCTACGGGCTTGACCAGCTACTGTCACGCGAGGAAATGCAGGTTCGAGACGCCGTACGACGCTTTGTCGACCAGGAAGTTCGTCCGAATGCAGGAAAGTGGTGGCAAGAGGGGGTGTTCCCGACCCATCTCATTCCCAAGTTGGGCGAGCTGGGGGTGTTTGGCCCGACATTGCCGGAGGAGTATGGCGGTTCGGGACTTAGCGGGATAGGATATGGACTCATGATGCAGGAGTTGGAACGGGGTGACTCAGGCCTTCGATCGTTTGCCTCCGTCCAAAGTGGGCTCGCGATGTACGCCATTTACCGCTACGGCAGCGAAGAACAAAAGAAACGCTATCTTCCCAAAATGGCCCGGGGCGAAATCATCGGGTGCTTTGGTTTGACCGAACCCGACGCGGGATCGGATCCGGCTGCCATGCGGACTCACGTAAAGAAAACCCCGTCCGGGTACGTGCTGGATGGGGCGAAACGCTGGATCACCAACGGCAATTTGGCAGAGATTGCAGTGGTCTGGGCGAAGGATGAATCGGGCATCATTCGTGGGTTCATCGTGCCCACCGATGCTGAAGGGTTCACGGCCCGAGAAATTCATACCAAAGCCTCGATGCGCATGTCGGTGACCTCCGAGCTCTATTTCGATCAGGTTGAATTGAGTGAAGAGGCGCTATTACCTACATCGAAAGGGCTTGGATCGCCCTTAAGCTGTCTGACCCAGGCACGATTTGGCATTGCCTTCGGAGCGGTGGGAGCAGCGCTGGACTGTCTGCACGAGTCGGCGGACTACACGAAAACTCGGATGGCCTTCGGTCGCCCAATCGCGGCCACCCAAATGGTACAGGAGCGAATTGTTGATATGTTGTCGCGAGTCGTGGACATGCAGTTGAAGGCGCTCCAACTAGGCCGGCTCTATGAATCGGGGGCACTGCGCTATCCACAAGTGTCGTTGGCTAAGCGTAACAATGCGCGAAGCGCCTTAGAGGTCGCGCGCATGGCGCGCGAGCTTTTGGGTGGAAACGGCATCAGTGTGGATTACGTTCCTATGCGCCACGCGGCCAATCTGGAGACGGTCGACACCTACGAGGGCACCTATGAGGTTCACACCCTCATTATCGGACGCGATATTTTAGGGGAAAACGCGTTTTAGCTAAAAGAGCCAAGGGAAGCCCTCCGTGATTCGCGGGGGGCTGTTGCACTTTCTTAAGTTTGAGCCCCAGGTAGACGGTATGCGAGTCGGAAAGTCGGCCTAGCCCTGGGATCCGATAGTCATCGTGCCCGACGATTGGCCGATTGCTGGTATCGCTCAAAGGGCAGGCAGCGGCGTGCCATCATTAGGCATGGAACTCGCGCTAATCACCCGAGTGCGGTCGTTGATGAAAAGGCACTGGCGATTGATACGGCGGTTTGCAAGGCATTCTTGGACGGCGTTGGTTCCATCTCAAGACGAATGTATGTCCTGCCGAGCTTAAACATCAGGCGATGGCTTGGACCCCCAACTCCGGGAATCCACTGCCACTGAGCTGGAGTTCCATTAGAGAGCGTCGCCCCAACAATGGAGGCAGGCCGATACGTGTTCCGCAACACTTTTTGCGACTCGATGACGATCATATTGCTGTACAGAAGGTCTAATTGGGAGCCCTCGCGGTAACTTTCCTGGAAGACTACCGGAGGTACACCGTACCGGGCCAGCCAGACCCGAAGCCCCATTTGCTTGCCCATCTGCCGGATCTGAGCTAGATACCCTCCATAGGATATGGGAATCAGGCCCGCTGCATTAGGCTTGGGCTCCGAAGGGGACACCTTCGGGGTGCTCTGCGGACGAACGGACTTTCTTATTGGTTGCTTGTGCAATGCCGCCACGGCCACGGGAGACGGCACGACCGGCGGCAACAACCGCTCAAGACCGATCATGACAATGACCGTTGCACCTAGCCCTAGTCCCAATAGGATGGCGTTTCTCACCGATCGTCCCCGTCCCATACGATATCATCCCTCCTGAGCGCTATCAGGCGCCATTATACTTCAAAACGGAGCTTTACCGAAGGCATTTGGACACATCAAACGAAAGACGGCATGTCATGTTGGCGGCCGTCGAGCATCGCGTGGATCTTATCGTGACTAGCAATAAGAAAGGCGTTCAGAGATCTCAAATCCCAAGTTTTGCGACGCCCTGGGAACGCTTGCCAGTGACCTCGTTCTCACCCTGCTACTGATCTTAACGAGTTGCCCGCACGCCTGTCCATGGTACTTCCGGGGCTTAGGAGCCCGACGTCTTACAAACGACACGATCGGGAGAGCCTTGAAACCTTTGCGACAAAGGGGCGGATGGCCGCCATGGTGGCCGACGAATCGACTCTGCCACGCGGGGAGGCTCGGTTTAGCGTGTGGTTTTGTATGTGAGCCGATGTTGGCCAGCGCTCGATGACGGGCGGCCTGAGGATCCGCCGAATTCCGCGCCACGAGTCTCAGGCCAAGGGTTGTCCAACAATCGGCTCCCCGCTAAGGATCACCAGGCAGGGGAAAGGCCCCTTTTCCGGAGGTGATGGAAAGGTGCCCGTGTTTGCATAGACAGTCCGACACGTGTCCCTTGGCCCCATCAGATAAGCTCGCTTAGCCCTTGAGGATATCGGAACACCCGATGGGGGTCCCAACGGCGCTTGACGGAGAGCAACCGTTCAAGATTACCGCCCCAGTATTCTTCGGGCCATCGGCGGATTTTGCTGTCGCAATAGTTGACGTAAGCCCCCACCGTGTAGGGCTTCATCGCCCGCCGGAGCCGTTCCACCCAGCGGATGTGCGCGTCGGCGACAGAGGGGTCGCTCCAATAGGCTTGGTATTGCATTTCGGAACGGGCCCGGCGGTGGTAAAAGGCGGTGGCGTCAGGCCGCACCTCACGAATCGCGCCGCCAAACGTCCCCAGTTGCACCAGACAGGCGGCACCGGGTGTATGGCTCAGCGCATCCTGCATGACGTCCAAGGCACCGTCTGGAAAAATTTCGTACGCATAGGCGGAGGTGTTCTTAAAGGTATCGTGCTCGGGGACCCCTTGTGCCAACCAAATGCCGGGAGGTCCCTCTACCCCGGCGAAGTGCTTCACCGCGTCGATGTAACTCATCGCGGTAATGGTGGCCGTTTCCAGTCCCAAAATGGCCGTCAACGGAGCAATAATCTCGGTGAGTTCCGCCTCGTATCCGAGAAATTCGCCAATGATGCTGACCCGATGCTGTTGGTCAGAAGGCAAGGTCAATACCCCGGTGAGACGAGGGTCGAGGGTCGTCGGATCGGACCACAGTTGAAACCCGCGTGTCACCGCTCGTAACCGTGACCAGTCCCAGCGGAGCGCGAAAATGGTGACCGGATCGGCAACCGAGACAGTACGGAATTGAAATTCCGTCACGGCTCCAAAGTTATTGGCTCCCGCTCCCCGAAGCGCCCAAAAGAGGTCAGGGTGGCACTGGTCGGACACAGATACGGGGCAGCCACGGGCGTCGTACATCATGAGGGATTCTAAAGCGTCCACTGTCAGGCCAAACTGACGCGAGATGAGACCAAAGCCTCCGCCTAATGTGCGGCCAGCAATGCCGACGGTGGGGCATGATCCGCCTGGGATGGTCACTTGGCCAGCATTCCAGAGCGCTTCGTATACCTCTAACAACTTGGCCCCGGCACCAATGGTGGCGATACCGCTATCAGGGTCCCAAGCGACGCGGTTTAACGCGCTCACGTCGATGATGAGCCCCCGATTGACGAGCGAGTAGGCTTCGTAGCTATGGCCTCCACTACGAATGCGAAAGGGCAGGGCGTGGCATCGGGCCCACCGTATGGCTCGACCGACATCCTCGGGGGCTTGGCAATAGACAATATAGTCGGGATAGAAATGATCGAAGCGCGCGTTGTAATCGAGGCGATCTTGGTCGTACCCCGGGTCCCAGGGCGCCACCACCTGTCCCGTGAGCGTATCTTTCGAAAACATGCGTTGTCCTCCTTGTGGGGAATGCCTTTCTCCAGGATATGGAATTTAGACAGAGATGTGCGCCAAGCGCTTGAGGTTTGCCGCGGGGCGCTACGGGACTAGATTGGTTGACATAGCCGTCCGTTCAGGGCATAGAGTCTAGCGAACGAATCTGGCGATGATATTTAGCAAGGGAGGTAGCAATGGCAGAAAATGCGGGTATCCTTCCCCTCACTCCCGACGAGCGGCCGACCTTTTGGGCGACATTTTTCGGGTGGGGTCTGGACGGATTTGATTATATGATGTACGCCCTGGTGCTGAGCGCCATCATCCGCGCCTTTCACCTGAGCGATGCGGCTGGTGGCCTCCTCGGCACGACCACCTTGATCCTCTCCGCCTTGGGAGGGATCCTTGCCGGCACCATGGCGGATCGGATGGGCCGAGCCCGCACTTTGGCGCTGGCCGTTCTCATTTACTCGGTATTTACGGCACTCAGTGGTCTTGCCACGTCCTATCCCGCATTGCTGGTGTTTCGTGGACTCGAGGGGCTGGGATTCGGCGGGGAGTGGGCGGTCGGTGCAGTGCTGATTGCGGAGACGGTGCGCGGGGAGGTGCGAGGCCGGGTGCTCGGGCTCGTGCAGGGAGCCTGGGCGTTTGGCTGGGCCTTAGCGGTGATTGCGTCGTTGATTATCCTTCCTCGTGCTGGCGCAATGGGATGGCGGCTAATGTTCTGGATTGGCCTTCTGCCAGCTCTATTAAGCATTTACGTGCTTCGGCGTGTGAAGGAGCCACCCCTGTGGGCCCAGCAAGAGACGCGTCGGGATAAAATGTCATCGGTCTCGTTTTTTCACCTGTTTTCCCGAGGGCTTCTTAAGAAGACGAGCTTTGCGGCCCTGTTGGCCGTTGGCGCCCAGTCGGGATACTATGCCATCTTCACCTGGCTTCCTACCTACCTCAAAACGGACCGGCACTTATCGGTGGTGGGGTCAGGCGGGTACCTATTTGTGGTCATCGTGGGTTCCTTCGTAGGCTATGTGCTATCCGGGATCATTAATGATTGGATTGGTCGAAAACTCACTTTTGTCTTTTACGCCGTCTTTAGCGGGCTTATCATACTGGTATATACGCATTTCGCCATTTCGAACTCTCTGATGCTGATGTTGAGCTTTCCCTTAGGATTTTTTGCATCGGGCATTTTCAGCGGGTTTGGGCCGTTTCTGGCGGAATTGTATCCGACGGAATCGCGCGGGGCGGGTCAGGGTTTTACCTATAACTTTGGTCGGGGAGTGGCCGGTTTTGCCCCCGCCCTCGTGGGAGTGTTGGCGATTCACTATGGACTTTCGGGAGGCATCTCGATTTTTGGACCAGCCGCCTATCTTCTCTGCCTGATCGCGCTGATTTTCCTCCCCGAGACCCGCGGGATATCGTTGGAAAAGGCTCAATAAAAGGAGGCATGCACTTGACTCGTTCCCCAGAGGTGCGGTTCGCGGGCGATGCGGCGTTATTGATGGAATTTGGCGATATGCCTGATCCAAAGACTAATCGCGCGGTACACCAAACGGCTCGGGCGGTCACCCAGGCGGCAATTCCTGGCGTGTGGGGCGTCGTGCCCGCTTACACGACGCTCTTGGTGGAGTTTGATCCCGGAACGATTGGAGCCATGGCGCTTAAAGAACGTCTTCTAACGCTTGAGATTGATGACCTGGCGGAGAAGCCGCGATGCTTCGAAATCCCCACGGCCTACGGGGGAGAATTTGGCCTGGACTTCGACGAAGTGGCCGCCAAGTTAGCGTTAGCGCCTGAAGATTTGATCGCCGAGCATGTGCGTCACCGCTACCAAATCTACTGCCTCGGGTTCTCGCCGGGGTTTCCTCTGGCGGGACTCTTGCCGGAGTCGCTGAGATTACCCCGGCGCGCTTCGCCGAGAACCCAGGTGCCTCCTGGAACGGTGGCTATTGCCGGCTTTCAGACGGGCGTATACCCGAGCGAAAGTCCCGGGGGTTGGCATCTGATTGGACGGACTCCCGCACGCCTCTTCTATCGGGATCGTGAACCGCCCGTGCTGTACGCGCCCGGAGACTTCCTCTGCTTTCGCCCCATTGATGCAGAGGAGTATCGCCACTTGGCAGAAATATCGGTCCAGGGAGAATGGGTAATCCGGGAGGTGACCGATGGGAGTTATTAGCGTCGCCCGCCCGGGGCTGTTAACGACCGTGCAGGATGCCGGGCGAAAGGGATACGAGCATCTCGGAGTGATGGTTGGGGGGTGGCTCGACGACTGGGCGGCGGCTTGGGCTAATCGGTTGGTAGGAAACCCTCTGGATAGAGCCTTGTTGGAAATCACGTTGTTGGGACCCGTCCTAACCGTTGAAGAAGAAGGATGGGCGGCACTTGCTGGCGCTGACTTGGGAGCGCTGGTAAACGGGGAAGAGTGGCTGCCGGGTGAGAGCCGCTGGCTCGGCGCCGGCGATGAGATCCGCTTTAGCGGAGCCAAGCGTGGGGCCCGTGCCTACTTGGCACTGGCCGGTGAGCTTGGAGCTGACAGGATCTTCGGAAGTCAATCGACCGACTTGGTGGCGAAATTCGGTGGCATCGGTGGGCGCGCCCTTAAAGTCGGCGACCGACTCACCTTTTCCGGGGGAGCCGCAAACGCGGCCTGGGCCGCACCCCTGGATACGCTGCAACTAGGCCCTGTCATTCGCGTATTACCCGGGGTTCGGGTGGAGCGCTTTCCCCACGACGCGTTAGAGCGTCTGGTTTCTGGCCAGTTTCGGGTCAGCACCCACTCCGATCGCGTGGGTCTCCGGCTTGAAGGCGACGCGGTGACTGATGCGCCCATGGCTAGCGCCAGCCTATCGGAAGGGATGGCGATTGGCGCCATTGAGGTGCCGCCCAGCGGCGAACTCTTGGTTCTCATGAAATCGCGTGGCAGCATCGGCGGCTATCCGACGCTCGCCCATGTCATCCGGGCTGACTGGCCGCGGCTGGCGCAACTAAAGCCGGGCGAGCGGGTTCAATTCCAGCTCGTGGATCTGGCCGAAGCCGAACGGGCTATGGCCGCCGAACGCTCGATGCTATCCCTGCCACTCTATCCGGCGGACCGTCGTCCGCCCTCGGGCTCGTCTGCCATCCCGGGAACGGTTTGGGTGCAGTCGCCATCATGGGCACTCGCCTATCGCGGGACCCACCCGGGGGATCACCCATTGGTGCACGTTGGTGACAGGGTGACGGAGGGGCAATCGTTGGCCGTGTTGGAAGTGATGAAGACGTTTTCGGATCTCCTCAGCCCGGGATCCGGTACGGTGCTGGAGATTCGGTTCACCGACGGGCAAGAGGTGCAAGAAGGGGCGGCGCTGGTTGTAATCGCCTTAGACCAGCCAGGAAAGGGGAATAAAGATGACACGGAAAATTGATCTGAACTGCGACATGGGGGAGAGTTTTGGGGCTTGGCGCATGGGTGACGACGAAAATGTCCTCCGCTATATATCCTCCGCCAATGTGGCTTGCGGTTTTCATGGTGGGGACCCCAGAACCATGGCGCGCACGGTGGCTCTTGCCCAGGAGCTAGGGGTAGCGGTGGGTGCCCACCCGGGGTTTCCGGACTTGGTAGGCTTTGGGCGGCGAAACCTTGACGTCACAGTCGAGGAAGCACGCACCGACGTCCTTTACCAAATCGGTGCCTTAGCTGGGTTTTGCCGAAGATTTGGCGTCCCTTTGCAGCATGTGAAGCCGCATGGCCAGTTGAACAATCTGGCCATGCATGATCGGGAGTTGGCCGATGCGATCATTGCTGGAATCTTCGATTTCGATCCGGGGCTGATCGTGGTCGCCTACGGCGGAGAATTGGCGCGGTCGGCGGAATCCCGGGGCATGACGGTGTGCTATGAAGCGTTTGCCGACCGTGAATATAATCCTGACGCCACGCTGGTATCCCGACGGAATCCGGGCGCCGTCATTACGGACCCGGAGCGGGTGGTCGAGCGTGCGGTTCGCATGGTGCAAGATGGAGCGGTGACGGCGGTCGACGGAACGCGCCTGGACTTTCCCATTCACACCCTCTGCGTTCATGGCGACACGCCCGGTGCCGCTGGATTGGTTGCCCGTCTTCGAGAAGTGCTGGCCGAGGCGGGAATCGACGTGGTCCCCATGGCCCAGGTGGTATCATGATGAGCGGAACACTAATCGACCTGAGCCATCGGCTTTTGCAAGGCCAGCCCTACTTTCCCACCCATGCGCAATACTTCCGCATGCCGTGGAACCAGTTGGAGGAGGGGGACCACTCGGCGCACGGGCAACTGATTATGGGAGAGCATGCCGGCACCCATGTGGACGCCCCGCGC
>JAKADW010000036.1 GCA_021820165.1 Bacillota bacterium | reverse complement strand
TGACCCCGGGGGACTTGGGCTCGGATTATATCTCGCCCGTCAGATCGTGGATCGACACCAAGGTCGTCTCTGGATCGAGAGCACCGAAGGGGTGGGTACGACCGTCTACGTCTCCCTGCCCACGCTTGTGGAGGGACAGTGAATGGCACGCATCTTAGTTCTCGATGATGAGGCCACCATCCGCTTCGTGGTCTCCCGCGTCTTGGAAGGGGCTGGCCACGAAGTGGTCGCGTTAGGCTCAGGACGAGAGGCCCTCGAACTTCTGGCGAAAGACGCCCATTTTGATGTGTTCCTCATGGATCTTCGCGTCGGCGACATGACGGGCCGGACCTTACTTACAAGCCTGCGAGAGTGGTTGCCCGTCATCGACTTTCAAATCGCGGTGTTGACGGGAGCCGTCGATACTGATGAGGCCTTCCCGCCGCCCGACTGGTATCAAGGGCTCCTCCGAAAGCCCTTCAAACTGGCGGAATTAAAAGATTTAGTCGAGAGGTTAGTTAACAGCCACGCGTGATGATGGCGCCCGAGTTGAAGATACGTTAGTCCCTCGATCAGCCAAAGTGGGCATCCAGCCGCCGCAATGGTGCGGCGGCCAAATCCCGCTCGCATATCCCGTAGGACTGGAGAGCCCTGCCCACGGGTCCGGAATGTTGTGACCACAGAAACTCCGTCATCACTTCTCCCCTGCCCTCACGTTCTCGCCAGCGTACCACCGAGAGACCGGACTAATCGCTGGGAAGCCGCGGCATTGCGGGGGATTTTGGCCCGGATCATCGTTGCCGATTCGCTATCACGCTAGGGTTGCGTAATAGGTCCTTGGTCTTAGAATGGTGCCTTTGCCATGCTCCGGCCGTGGCTATCCCAGGATCTCCATCACCACATTGTGGAATGCTCGGCGCAGCGGATTAATGTTAGTGCCCCGCCCAAAATGAACGCGGTTGGTTAAGAGAACAGCCCAAATTCCGCTCAACGGATCAAATTGTAATGACGTGCCGGTGAACCCTGTATGACCAGCGCCGGTCGAAGGCCAAAAGTCTCCTGCAACATCGTAGCTGTCGCCCAAGAGAACCCAGCCCAGTCCCCGCCGTCCATTCAATCCCTCCGTGTGCAGTCGGAGCGCTGCCTCTCGAACCGCCGGGCTCAAGAAGCTTTGGGCATCATCGCACCAACTCATGGCATAGCGACTGACGGCATCCAATGTCCCAAATAGCCCGGCATGACCTGCCACTCCGCCTATGGCGCGCGCGTTTTCGTCGTGGACCACGCCAACGATTGCCTGTCCCTTTTCGAGCTCGGTGGCAGCGAAACTTGCTGCCCCGGCGGAGCCAGGGCGAAATGCCGCTTCCCGAATACCGAGCGGTGCCATGACCGCCTCCTCCACAAAAGAATCCAGCGACCGGCCAGAAACGCGTTCCACCACCGCGCCCAGCGTAATGAACCCAAGGTCGCTATAGGATACTCGCGTTCCTGGGTCCGCGTCCCATGGTTCCACCTGAATGGCCGCCAAATAGGCCTCCACTCCCTGAAGATTGATGTAGTAGTCACGGTGCGGTACCAAACCACCCGTATGGGTCATCAAGTGACGCAGCGTGACCCGGTCCCACCGGACGTCCCATTCGGGGAAAAAGCGCCGTATCGGATCTAAAAAGCTTATTTGTCCCGTTGCCGCTAATACCAGTAAAGACGGCAATGTCGCCATCACTTTAGTGAGTGAAGCCAAGTCAAACCAAGTATCTTCGCTAAGAGGTCTTGGTGTTCCGCCGTGGACCAGAGCCTGGCCGCCCACATAGCGCCATAGCACCTGACTTCCTATGCCGACAGCGGCCGCCGCTCCCGGCGCCATCCCCTGGTCGATGGCCCGATCTAAAAGGGTGTTGGCCTGTTCCCATCCCGCTATCCGATTAATGACTGATGCCCTCCTGTCCTTTATCGAAGTATTTTTTCGCCAAACGCGCAGCCCCGAGACCGGGCTCTCGTTCCACCAGTTGTAGCGGCCGAACGGCTTCCCGTTTGAGCCTCGGGAGCCACAACCGCGCCAGACCCCCGGCAAGGCCCCACTGTCCGTCAACGGGAACCTCAGCTTCGGTCTCGGCCGCCAGAAGGTATTGTTGAATGAGCTGCGCCTGATCCTCTAAAATGGCCGACGCCGGGTCATCCCCAGCGTCAGCCGCCCGAAAGACCTCCACCGCCAAGTCGGAGACGCTCCGCCAATCCACGTCCGGGTGATAAATGTAGTTCAACAGCTGCGCCCGATTCTCCGCCTGGGCCCACGCTAGCACTGGCCGGGTGAGGGCGGTCTGAGGGCCCCAACCTTCCAACTCGCCGAGAGCAGCGCTTACGGCCGCTTGGCCCAGCATGATACCGGATCCTATGTCACCCACCTTCCATCCATAGCCCCCGAGGCGTACCTGACGTGCCTTGCCCTCCGCATAAAAAACTGAGCCGGTGCCAAATATGGCCACAAGTCCGGGACTACCATCCGTCAATGCGGCCCAGGCAATACGATAGTCCCCCATCACCCAGACGTGGTCCGCGTAGGGAGAAAGCCGAGACTCCCAAAAAGCCCGGACCCAAGGCCTGTCCGCACCAGCGATGCCCGCGACAATCGCAGTATATCGTTCGTCCCTGGAAAGAACGCTGGACAGCGCCACATCAGCCCGCGCTTCGCCTACCACCAAAACGTTGGACGGTCCCCCGCGGCGCGTGCCCACCAAGCCGAGGTCATTGTCTACGACAAAAGCCCGGGTTGAGCTTCCCCCGCCATCGATGCCGAGAAACTTAGCGTCCGTCATAAACCACCTGGCCTCGCCGCATCGTCAGACGGTTTTGTCCATGGCTATCCACTAACAGCACATCGGCCAGAAACCCAGGCTCTAGCGCCCCGCGATCGAATAAGCCGATTGCCCTGGCGGGGCGAAGACTTGCCGCGCGTACCGCTTCCTCCAAGCTTACTTCGGCAAAACGCTGATAATTAAACGCGGCCTCAGTCAAGGTCAGCGTACTTCCAGCCAAATTGCCGCCCTCAGTGCGGGCCACACCCCCCTCGACCCTCATCGACTGTCCACCCAGATCATAGACACCGTTGGATAGCCGGGTGGCGCGCATGGCATCGGTCACCAAGAGCACGCCGTCCTCACCCTTCAGCTTGCGCGTAAGATGCACAATCTCCGGATGAAGATGAACTCCATCAGCAATCACCTCGACCTGCACTTCGGGATGCGCCAACGCGGCACCGACCAGGCCAGGCGCTCGGTGGTTCAGCCCGGTCATGGCATTAAACAGGTGGGTGACTTGACGAATTCCTGCAGCAAAAGCCTCCATCGCCTCCTCAAAGCTGGCGTTGGAATGCCCCGCCGATAGATAGATGCCGGAATCTCGGGCCCAGCGAATCACCTCGTCGACCCCCGTGCTCTCCGGAGCGAGTGTAACCCGTCGCAAATCCCCCTCGAGCCAGATCCGATATTGCTCTAATTCCAGACGAGAGGGTGGTCGGACCGCATCTGGTCGCTGCGCGCCAATGCGCGTCGGATGGATATAGGGTCCTTCCATATGAACCCCTAGAAGCCCTGCCTCGGGGTGTTGGACCCGAAACGACCGGAGGGCCTCGAATACACGCTGAAGTTCATCAGACGTCGCCGTCATTGTTGTGGCTAAATAACTGGTGGTCCCCGTCTCGGCAAGCCCCTGATCCAATCCTTCCAAGGCACGAACAGTTCCATCCATAACATCGTGGCCATCAATGCCATGAACATGGATGTCTGTCAGTCCAGGAAAAATCCAGCCATCGGTCCATCGGATGTGCGGATGGGCAGTCGTGAGGCGATCATGGACCGCCTGAATGCGCTCGCCCTGAACCACGATTTCGCCGTCCAACAAAATGCGGTCGGGGAGGACCAAGGGACCCTGCAGCACCAAGTTGTCAGTCATTTTTCTCCCTGCCTCCGTTCCTTTGCCTATCGTATCATGCGGAAGAAAGAGGGCCATCATTTTTCCTCGCGGTCAAGCAAATCGCCAGGGAGGATTTCCCTGGCGGATGAACCCGCGATTTTGTCGGCGTCCTACTGAGTCTCATGGGCCTTCTTGGCATCCACCACAATGGCGATTTTCCCGCGGACATGACCGGACTCGCTGAGCCGGTGCGCTTCCGCTATATCGTCGAGGGCAAATACCCGGTGAACTTGGGGACGCATCAGTCCTTGACTGAATAGGGCCCCCAACTGAGCCAATTTGTTGCCGTCGGGTTCAAGAAAAAACCAATGGCCCGAGACCCCGTACTTTTCCGTCTCCTCGGGCTTGGGCGGCATGGCAATCGAGACCAACGCTCCGCCTCGTTTCAACACTTGGTAGCTACGGGATTGGGTGGTGCCGCCAATGGTATCGAGCACCACATCCACGGGTTCCACCACCGACTCAAAGGCCTCATGGCGATAGTCGACAATCTGATCCGCGCCCAGCGATGTCAGGTACTCCCTATGCGAAGCGCTGGCTGTCGCCGCGACAAATGCGCCCCGCGCTTTCGCCAGTTGAACGGCATAACTTCCCACTCCACCGGCACCCCCGTGAAGGAGGACCCGTTGTCCGGGTTCAACATGGGCAATTACCACCAAAGCCTCGAAGGCGGTCAAGCCGGCCAGCGGAATGCTCGCGGCTTCCAAAAATGTGAGATTCGAGGGCTTGTCGGCGACCAGAGACTCGTCGGCCGTCACATATTCCGCGTAGGTGCCTAACCGATGGGTAGCTGGCCGACAAAAGACTGGATCCCCCGGATGGAAGCGCTGGACATCTGAGCCCACCGCTTCCACAATGCCGGCGGCATCCCAGCCGATAACAGCCGGGAATGTCAGCGGAACACGCTCTTGCACGAGTCCCTTCCGCACCTTCCAATCGATGGGGTTAACTGAAGTCGCGTAAATGCGAATCAACACGTCGCGCGAGGACAGCGGCTCGTGGGGAATGTCTGCCGCGTGCAACACCTCTGGGCCCCCATATTCCGAAATCACCATCGCCCGCATGATAGCCCTCCTAAAGACTCCGTTCTCCAACATGGCCTTGTAACGCGACTCGCTCCGCCGCTTGGTTAGCGCGTCGGATACAGTCGGGGACGCCCACCCCATCGAAATAGTTGCCGATGAGGTGAATGCCCGAAACTTCGGCTTCCTTTAAAATCGTTTGGACCCGTGCTTGATGCCCCACCACATATTGCGGCATCACTTGCGGAAGCCGAAAGACCCGCGTAAAGCGGGGCGCATCGGTGACTCCCATAATGTACCCCATTTCCTGGCGAAACCGGTGGAGCATCATCGGGTCTGATTGTTCCAACAAACCGACGTCACCCGCGCGCCCATAAAAAGCCCGAATTGGTACCAGATCAACAGCGTCAGGGTAGTCCCACTTGGCCCGCACCCAGGTCCCCGCCGTCATGGCGACGCCCTCGCCCTTGGGCACCAAAAACCCCGTTTTATCGAGCTCCCGTGAAAAGGCGATTGGCTCGTAAAGGGCGCCGATTACGGCCAAGTCGGCATAATCAATAGTCCTAAGAACCTGCCGCGCTTCCTTACTCCAGAAGCTCAAAATCCGAGCCGCCTGATAGGCAGGGACCGCCAAAATGACATCGGAGACCGACACCGGCGCCCCGTTGTCACCGGTTATCACTTCGAATCCCCCGCCCGCCAGGGGGCGGACTTCCTCGACCGGGCAGCCTACACGAATATCCGCGCGTCCATGGAGGTTTTCGGCGAGAGCGTCCACCAACGACCCTATCCCCCGAACCAACGACCGAAAGATACTCCCCGTCGTTTGGGGGCGAGGCTGTTTTTGGGCCTCTTGAATTAAGCTTCGACCACGGCGTTGATAGGCGAGCAATTGCGGGGCGGTCACCGCCGTACTCAGACGGTCGATATCTCCAGCATAAATACCGGACAACATCGGTGCAGCAATCCGATCCACGTAGCCGCTGCCAAACCGATAACGAAGCAACGTGCCGAGGGCAATATCGTCACCGATCGCCTGCCGTGGCAAACTCAGATCCCCTAACAGCCGAATCTTTTCCCCCATCGATAAGAGTTCCGTACCCCATAGCGTATCCAAACGCGTGGGAATACCGGCCTGCACGCCTAGGGGAATATCGCAGAAGTGGCCCCCATGAAAGATATAGGCACCACGGACACGGGGATTTGTCGACATGAGCTCGGGTCCCAATCCGAGTTCTTCGGCCAATTGGATGGCTTCCGGCTTGCGGGCCAGAAATGAGTCCGGCCCTCCCTCTAACACCACCCCCTGGGTGGTGTCACTGTGGATTACCCCACCAAGCCTAGGAGACGCCTCGAAAAGGGTGACGCTAAGGGATGCGTCGTTCTGAAGAAGCCGAAACGCAGCCGTAAGTCCGCTTATCCCGCCGCCGATGACTGCAACTTGCCGTCTCATCGGATGCGCGCCTCCACCAAATCGGCGAGAAGCCGAATAAAGGCGGGGTCATCATTCAGAGAACGGGTCCGCTCGATGTGCATGTCCAGCGATGCGGCATGGGTTTTTGCTTGGATATCCAAGTCGTATAGCACCTCTAAATGATCAGAGACAAATCCGGCAGGACAAATGATGGCCTGCCGGTACCCCGCGTCCGCCATCCGGCTCAGCTTATCCAAAATATCCGGACCCATCCACGGCTCGCGGGTCTTTCCGGCACTTTGCCAAGAAAATGTGTAGTCGGTGGTGCCAAGACTCTGAGCCACTAAATCGCCCGTCAGACGAAGCTCCCTCGGGTAGGAATCATTCATCTCTAAAATCCTCACCGGTAATGAGTGGGCCGAGAAGATGATGGGAAGGTGTTCTTTTTCCCCTGGACTAAACTGGGTGCGACATTCGATAATGCGCTCTTTTAACAAAGCAATGAGTCCGGGCGCATCGGCCCATGACTTGATGGGACGAAAATCAAACGGTGTCGATGGCGTAGCGATCGCCGTTTCGGCTTCCTTAAGATAAGTGCCGACGCTCATGTCCGAATAGTGTGGGGCTAAAACCAACCCGACCGCGCGGGTAATACCGTCCGTTCGCATTGCCTCGACTGCTTCGGCTATCAATGGAGTTGAATGCTTCATCCCTAAATAGACGCGAAAAGCTCCCTCCCCATGGCGCTGAGAAAGTACTTCTTGGAGGGCTTGACCCTCGCGACGGGTGATCTCAAACAGGGGCGACACCCCACCGATCGCGTCATAGCGGGATAGCAAATCCTGTAGTTGTTCTTCGGACGGCGGCCGCCCATGCCGAATGTGGGTGTAGTAACGACGCACGTCCTCCGGCCCACGCGCCGATCCGTAGGCCATCAATAAAACACCCCATGTCACACCGCCTCACCTCCATCGGCATGCGTTTGAATGCCCATGGCATGCACCCGATCGACCACCCGCTTCAATACCGAGGGTTCGGACTCCTTCGGCACCCCGTGACCCAAATTGAAAACAAACCGGAAATCATTTTGCATGGCGCGGCAAATCGCTTCTGCCCCTGCTTCGGCCGCTTTGGACCCCGCTGTGATGCGTTCCGGATCAAGATTTCCTTGTAGCGTCATCTGGGGCCCTAAGAGCGAACGAACCTCGGCGAGGGGCGTCCGCCAGTCAATGCCAAGGACGGTAGCTCCGGTCGATGCCATTAGTGGCAGGAGATGCTGTGTGCCGACACCGAAATAAATTAGCGGGACGCCCAGTGCCTCTAACTCTTGGAAGATGCGCCTCATATGCGGAAGCACGGCTCGCTCGTAATCCTCACGAGCGAGCGACCCAATCCAACTGTCGAAAATTTGCAGGGCCGAGGCACCCGCCTCTACCTGTTTCTTCACATAACCCACGACCATCCGCCCGAGCGCATCCATCAGACGATCGAACGTCTCAGGCTCTTGCCACATCATGTGTTTGGTACGACGATAGGTACGCGAGGGCCCTCCCTCAACCAGATAGCTTGCCAAGGTAAAGGGAGCTCCGGAAAAGCCGATTAAAGGGACCCCATGGAGACTTTCAACCGTCCGCTGGACCCCTTCGAAGACAAAGTCCACGTCGCGCGCTTGGAAGGGTCGCAACCGGTCCACGTCCTGCCATGTTCGCACCGGCTGACCCACAATCGGTCCAACGTTTTCTTGGATATCGAAGTCAATGCCCAATGACGACAACGGAATCATGATATCAGAAAACAGAATCGCGGCATCGACCCCTAATTCCTCGACGGGACGGACGGTAATGTCCCGAATGAACGCCGGTGTTCTCGCCAATTGGAGCATGCTGTAACGCTGTCGCAAGGCCCGGTAAGAGGGTTGGTAGCGTCCGGCTTGACGCATGAACCAGACTGGAATCGTATCATGCGGCTCGCCACGGCAGGCTCGAATAAAGCGGCTCTCTCGGGTTTCCAACAGATATCCCCCTTTTGGTCGGGAAAATTATAGCACAGCCGTCCCCTGTTCCAAGAACAGGCAAATTGCGCCGACCATGCCGGTCCTCTATACTGGAGGAACCGGAACCAAATGCTTCCAAAAGGAGTGACAATATGGAACACGGCTATTATCGCTTCCCCACCGTGCATGATGACACGGTGGTGTTTTGTGCCGAAGACGATCTCTGGAGCGTTCCCCGCGCGGGCGGAACCGCCCGTCGCCTGACCAATGGATGGGGATCCGTCATCCGGCCCCGCCTTTCTCCCGACGGCCGCCGCATCGCCTTTATGGGAAAAGAAGAAGGCGATGTGGACATCTACGTTATGGATAGTGCCGGCGGAGAGACCCGGCGGCTCACATACCTCGGTCAAGGAGCGGCCACTGTGGGATGGCACCCGGACGGCCGGATTATTTTTTCTACATATCAAGGACACCCCTTCATGGCCTGGCGCTCTCTGTACGCCGTGTCTCCGGAAGGGGGCGAACCCGAACAGCTCCCGTATGGTCGGGCTTCCTGGGTCTCGTTCGGTCCCGAGGGAGGCGTGGTTCTGGGACGGCCGACAACAGACTCCGCATATTGGAAGCGATACCGGGGAGGCACCCGTGGAGTCCTCTGGATTGATCGCAACGGTACCGGTGAATTTACCCGGTTTGCACTCGAAGACGGGAACCTTGTGACCCCCATGTGGATCGGCGACCGTATTTATTTCGTCTCCGACCATGAAGGCCACGGGAACCTCTATTCCATGCTTCCTACCGGGGAAGATATCCAGCGTCATACCGATCATGAAACCTATTATGTAAGAAACGCCACGACCGATGGCCGATCCATTGTCTACCACGCGGGCGGCGCTCTCTATTGCTACGATGTGGCAGGAGGGACGGATCGACAGGTTCCCCTCGATTTCTATTCCCAACGCACCGAACGGCAAATCAAACATGTCGATGCTGCGGAGTATTGGGCCGATTACGCATTGTCCCCCCATGGCGACAAGCTTCTCCTGACCAGCCGAGGCAAACTTTATCAAATGGCGCCCTTTGAAGGGCCCGTGCGTCCGTTGGGGACACCCCAAGGCGTCCGCTACCGTCTTTCCCAGTACATCGCTGACAATGACCGCATTCTCACCATTTCTGACGAGGACGGCGAGGACCACCTCGAAATTCGTGATGCTTCTACCGTCCCCGAACAAGTGACCCGCATTCCCACCGATTTCGGTATCGTGACGGAATGCCGGGTGTCCCCCGACGGCCAGTTTGCTGCCTTAACCACCGAACGCCAGGAACTCTGGCTGGTGGATTTAAAGACTCTGGAGTCAACCTTGATTGCCCATACCCCCTATGGGCGGCTGCCAGGGTTTGATTGGTCGCCGGATAGCCGCTGGATTGCCTATGCACTCCCAGGGCTGACCACCACCGCTCTTTACCTTTTCGAGTTGTCCACCCGAGAATCGCACCAGATTACCCATCCGGTGCTGGTCGACCGTCGACCGGCCTTTGACCCGCACGGGCGCTACCTCTATTTCCTATCCCGGCGGATTTATAAGCCCGTGTGGGATAACATGAAGTTTGATTTAGGGTTCCCCCAAGGTGACATTCCCTGCCTTATCCCGCTGGCGCGCGACACCCGATCGCCCTTCATCCCCGATCCGCGCCCCTTGGTCGAGATCCCAAGCACCGCGCCTGAAGCCGACACCGACCAACCCAAGCCTATTGCCATCGATCTAGACGGCATCACCGATCGGGTGCTCAGCTTTCCCGTTTCCGAGGGCATCTATCATGATATTGCCGCCGCACCGGGTTTGGTATTTTGGATGAAATCGGACCCCGCCCCGCAAGAACAGGACGGACTAGCGGCCGGTACCCCTACCGCCAAAGCGAGCCTCATTCGCTACGACTTGAAGGATTTGAAGCAAGAAACTGTCGTGGATAAAATGACGAGCTTCAGCTTATCCAAGGACCGGAAAGTGCTCGCTATCCGTATTCGTTCCAGCCTTCACGTCATTAAAGCGGGGGACAAAGTGGATATGAAGGAAGACAAACCGGGGCGGCATAGCGGACTCGTAGACTTTAACCGAGTGCACGTGACGGTCGAGCAACGGGCTGAATGGGAACAGATGCTTCGCGAAGCGTGGCGATGGATGCGCGAGATGTTTTGGATTCCCGACATGGCCGGAGTACGCTGGGACGAGATTTACGACCGCTATCGGGCACTTATCCCCCGCGTCACCACCCGGGGTGAGCTATCTGACTTGATTTGGGAGATGCAGGGTGAACTTGGCTCATCGCACGCATACGAGTTTGGTGGTGCCTACCGACCTGAACCTCCACATCGCGTTGGGTTTTTAGGCGCCCGCTTGACCTGGAATCGGGAATACGCCGGCTACCAGGTGACCCATCTGATTCATGGAGACAGTTGGGACCCCACCCGCACGTCGCCACTTCTGACGCCAGGCGCGAACGTGCAAGTAGGTGACATCATCACCTCTATTGATGGGCAACCACTTGGGCCTGACCTTCCTCCGG